>WGAN01000104.1 GCA_015494805.1 Caldifarciminota bacterium | reverse complement strand
TGTTCTGGACGATGGGATAGGCGAGGCCCAGGGGGATCCGCCCGGCCATCCTCTCGTAGAGCTGTAATGCCCGCTTTATGTTGGCGACCTTCTTCGGGCCAAAGCCGGGGAGTCTGGCCAGGGAGCCGTCCTCCAACACCCTGCGGAAGTCTTCCTTGGTACGTACCCCAAGCTTCTCGTAGGCCACCTTGAGTGTCCTTGGGCCTATGCCGGGGACGGACAGGAGGTCAATTAGGTCCTTCGGCACCTGTGCCATCACCTCCTCGTACTTCCTCATTCTGCCCGTCTCAAGGTACTCGGCTATCTTCTTCGCTATCCTCTCCCCCACACCGGGAAGGTCCATAAGGCCGTCTATACCCCTCCTACGGTAAAGCTCCTCTATGTCTTCGGGGTAGTTCTCTATCACACGGGCGGCCTTCCTGTAGGCCCTGACCTTGTAGGGGATCTCACCGAGGAACTCAAGGGCGTCCGCCAGACGGTCCAGAAGCTCCGCAATCTCCTCGTTTTTCCTCATAACGAATTCTAACCCCGCAACGGGTACAAAAAAGGGGGCCACCTTCGGCCCCCTATCCGTACATAAAGTCGCTTCCTACCGTACGTACGGCTTTATCAAGGCCCTGTCCTTGGTCCGGAAGACGACGAAGTACACCCCCTTCCTGTAGGGCAGGCTGTAGGTGTTCCTGCCGCTGCCGTAGAACCTCTTGATGAGGCGGCCCGCCGAGGAGTATATGCTCAAGGTGTAATCCTCCGGATAGGCTACCTCAACTACGTCCCTCCGGATCACGATGGGGGAGTACCCCGTGCTGGGCTTCTCGGCCACATTTACGGTTAGGGTCTTGTGGTAGATGTCGTATAGCATCGTATCAAGCACCGGAGAACCGAAAGAGTAGTATATGGCCTCCACCGAATCGGTGTGGGTTCCTACCTTGCCGAAACCTATCTGGAAGACGTGGCGGTCAAACTCGTTAAAGGTAATGGAGTCTATCATATAGCTGGTCAGAGCAGAGGCCCACAGCCTGATCTGGAGAGGGAATATGACGGTTGCCAGCTCGGAGGAGGTGATGTTGGCAACCACGGCAGAAGAGGAGATGACCCAAGCGGTGTCAACCGTGGAGTCGCCGTCTATATCGCCGACGGGGAAACGGGTGTTGAGGGGTGTCAGGCACGTGTCCCAGGCCTCCCAGGTGTCCCCGCTGTCGGGGTTGTACTTCGCCACCATTACGCCCCTCTCGCTGTAGAGGGTGCCGTCAAAGTAGGTGAAGGAGGTATCGTCTATGGCGGCGGAGTCGGTCGTACCTATGCTGACCCAGAAAGCCACCTCCGTACCGGGCTTGGAGCAACTCCCTACGCTGTCCGTCGTGATGATCCCTATGACGCTATCGGATACGTGGCCGTTCCCGTAGGCCGACCCGCTGATGTCGTACTCCCAGTGGGCGCCGTCTACGTACCCCAACCACGAGAGGGAGAAGGGACTGTAATCGGAGGATCTCTTGAAGGTCACCCTCCTCACGAGGGCCTCCTTAACCTTCAAAGGGAGGTAAGGGTCTACCGGTATGCTCGCAACTACCCAAATCATAACGCTATATTATAGGGACGTTCGGCGAGGGCGTGTCCCTCTATTGCCCGTCCGGTACCAGATAAGGCACCCCATCCGGAGCCAACCTGACCCTTCCAACGACCACCACCACCTCCCGCCCTGGGCGATATACGGGATGGGCCTCCGGGGAGAGGAACCTGCCGGCTACGATCCTGCCAGTCCCATAGATACAGCCCGTGGGGTCGTAGAGGGTCGTGGCTGATCTGCTCAAGTCGCTGGGCAGGGGAGTCCCCCTCCCAACCGGGCAACCCCACCCACCGGGGGAGACGACCAATAGGACCCTCTTTCCGGCGTAGGCCTTAGGTGAGTCAAGGATGTCCCCGACCCTGACCCTTACGATAGGCTCCCCAGAATACTCCAGTCGCACGCTCAAAGTCTCACCTACCAGTCTGGCCATCCCCTCCGGGACGACCTTGAGCCTTACGGTGGTATCCGGGGGCCGCCCTTCCAACTCCCTCTGGCTCTTCCCGCGGGAGACGTACCATCTCCCACCCTCGTACCCGACCACAACTTCGCCGTCCCCCACGAGGGCGGAGGTCCCCCCTACGGACACCCTCGCCTTCCCCTTCAGGTTGAAGAGGATATACAGAGACTTGAGGGTATCCCCCTCCGAGAGGGGGAGGTGGAGGGTGTATGTGGCCCCATCGTCAGGTAAGACTATCTCCCTGGCCATGTACTCCCCGGCAGGAGAGCCGTCGTAGGCTCCGAGGGGGATCGGAAACATAAGGAGCATAACCCCGATTCTACGGTGGGTTCGCCACCGTCCCACCGCCAACTTTAAAATCCCAAACCTACGGGGATTATGAAGAAGAAGTACATCACCTCCTCCGGCATAGAGATAAAGGAGCTTTACACGGACGAGGACCTGAAGGACTTTAACCCAAAGGAGAAGCTCGGCCTTCCGGGGCAACCCCCCTTCACCCGCGGCGTATATCCCAACATGTACAGGGGCCGCCTCTGGACGATGAGGCAGTACGCCGGCTTCGGCACGGCCCGTCAGACCAACGAGCGCTTCAGGTACCTCCTGTCGCAGGGGCAGACCGGCCTCTCCCTGGCCTTTGACCTGCCAACGCAACTGGGGTACGACGCCGACCATCCCATGGCCGAGGGGGAGGTGGGGAAGGTGGGGGTCTCCGTCTCCACGATTGAGGACATTAGGGAGGTCTTTGAGGGGATAGATCAGGGGAAGGTCTCCACCTCAATGACCATAAACGCCACGGCGGCCATACTCCTGGCCTTCTACACCCTCGTGGCCGAGGAGAAGGGGGCGGACCGTAGGATATTGAGGGGGACGCTCCAGAACGATATGCTCAAGGAGTTCGCCGCCCGCGGGAACTACATCTACCCCGTAGACGAGTCCGTCAAGCTCGCCGGAGACATCATTGAGTTCACGGCCAAGTACATGCCCAAGTGGAACCCCATATCCATCTCCGGGTACCACTACAGGGAGGCGGGGGCCACGGCCGTTCAGGAGCTGGCCTTCACCTTCGCCGACGCCATAGCCTACGTTGAGGAGGTGAGACGCCGTGGCCTTGACGTAGACGCCTTCGCGGCCCGCCTATCCTTCTTCTTCTCCGCCCAGATAACCTTCTTTGAGGAGATAGCCAAGTTCAGGGCGGCCCGCCGCATCTGGTACCGCATAATGAAGGAGAGGTTCGGGGCCAGGAACCCCAAGAGTATGAGGCTCCGCTTCCACACCCAGACCGCAGGGAGTTCCCTGACGGCCCAGGAGCCACTTAACAACGTTGTGCGCACAGCCCTTGAAGCCCTCGCGGCCGTCCTTGGCGGTACCCAGAGCCTTCACACCAACTCCTACGACGAGGCCCTCTCCCTCCCCACGGAGGAGTCCGTACTGCTGGCCCTCCGCACCCAGCAGATCATAGCTTACGAGACGGACGTACCCGACACCGTAGACCCTCTCGCTGGCTCCTACTTCATAGAGACCCTGACCAACGAGATAGAGGAGAGGGTGTGGGAGTACCTTGAGAGGATAGACGCCCTCGGAGGGGCCGTAGAGGCCGTAAAGCGGAAGTACTTCCAGCAGGAGATAGAGGAGTCCGCCTACCGGTACCAGAAGGAGGTGGAGGCCGGGGAGAGGATAATCGTGGGCGTGAACGCCTTCAAGAGCGAGAGGGGTGGAAGCTCCGAGATAGAGATATTCCGCCTGCCGGAGGAGGAGATAAGGCGGCAGATTGAGAGGGTGAAGGAGTACAAGAGGAGAAGGGGGAAGGAACACGTCAAGGCCCTGAAGGAACTCCAGAGGGCCGCCAAGAGCAGGGACGAGAACCTCGTCCCCTACATCTTTGAGTGCGTCAAGGCCAAGGCCACACTCGGTGAGATATCCGACGCCTTGAGGGAAGTATGGGGAACCTACGACGCCTCCTGACGTTCCTGGCCCTCTTCGTCTTCTTCTGGCCCATGGGCAACCCCGACGACCCCTCCGTCCCCGGACTCCTCGCCTCCCAGAATTACGCCTTCCTCATAGCCATCACCTGGGCGGGAATCCTGTTGGGCGTAATCTCCGAGGGATGGAAGGAGGGGGACGGTGTTTTAGACGCCCTCTTTCTCGCCTTCTTTATGTTAGGGGTCTTTGAGGTCCTCTTCTCCCTGTCCCTAGGTGGGAAGATCAACGCCCTCCACCTCATCCCCCTCCTCTACACGACTTACTTCTTAGGGAGACTCGCCGACCCCGACGACTTCGCAGGGTACCTCCCCTACGTGTTTGCCCTCGGAATCCTCTTCGTCTTCCTGACGGCTGCATACCAGCTCGTTATGTATGCCGGGATGCAGATGCGGTTCGGGACCCGTACGGCCTTCTTCGCCCCGGTGGGGATAGTCTTCGGCACCTACATGCTCACCCGCGAGGAGGGTCTCCTAAGGAAGGGAATCTTCCTAGGGACGGTGATCCTTTCGGTCGTCGTCCTCGTCCTCTTTGGCAACCGCACGGCCTACCTATCCGTCTTCGTCCTCTTCACCCTCCTCCTGTGGGTCACCCGTTTGGAGAGGAAGGTAAGGGTAGCCCTTCTGACCGTAAGTGGTATAATAGCCTCCGGTATCTTTGGGGTCCTGGCCCTCGGAACGGCCTACGTTGGACCCATATTTTTGAGGTACGTTTTCCAGCGTTTTATGTCAATATTCACGAAGTTAGGCAAAGGGCAGGACCTCTCCGTCATCATCCGGAAGTACGACATAGCCAACGCCCTTGATCGCTGGAGGTTGGAACCCTTCTTCGGTAGGTCCATCTCCGACTACCTCCTTAGGGGGCTAGAGGGGAGCAAGATAATCGTCGTGGATAACTCCTTCGTGACCTTCCTGTGGAAGTACGGCGCCCTCGGCCTGACGGTCTTTCTGTCCCTCCTCCTGTACTCCACCTACGCCCTATGGAAACTCCTCAAAGTGGAGATGTCTCCCTTCACCCTCCTAACCCTCTTCACCTTAGTGAATCTCTTGGTCATATCCATCTCCACCTCCGTATTCACCACCTACGTCCACGTCGCCAACCTTTCCCTCCTCCTCGGCATAGTCTCCACGAAGTTGGGCGGTGTCCGACCTTATAATATCAGCAGCGAGACGAGATGATCCTACTTCTATCTTTCACTTTCATAAGCGTTGATGAGGCCTACAAGCGGATGGACGAGTTCACCATCGTAGACGTGCGCAGCTCCTACGAGTACCGCATAGAGCATATAAAGGGCGCCCTATCCGCACCCCTCCGCTTCCTTCCCGAACACATAAAGAGGGGAATAGTACCGAAGGACAAGCCCGTACTCTTCTACTGCGGATGTCCCCACCACCTCTCCACCCTCGCCGCCCGTACGGCCGAGGGGATGGGCTTCAAAGACGTGTACGTCCTTGACGAGGGCTTCTTTGGATGGAGGGATAAGGGCTATCCCACAGAGGGGGAGAGGAAGGGAGAGAAGCCCAACTACTTCTACATAAAGGGTACCGTCAAACTTGACGGCGTACCCTACAAGTACGGGCGACTCTTCTTCGTTGAGAAGAGACACGGACAGGTTGAGGCGG
>WGAN01000103.1 GCA_015494805.1 Caldifarciminota bacterium | reverse complement strand
GAGATGAGAAACGCAAACCTCTTCATACCGTCTCTTCCTCCTTTCTCGGATTTCCAAAGAACCTTCCGAGGTATCCGTTAACGACCAGAAAGACCAGGACGAGGTAGCCAACCAACAGGAGGGCCTGAACCCACAGGACGTACCTCTCCTCAAAGAAGAGCCTCCCCTCCCCTACCTCCGGCATGGCCGCCACGACGAGGGGGAGTCCGTACCTCTTCGCGAGGGTCCTGACGTGTAGCAGGTGTATCACCGGCACGCCCTCCTTAAGGAATTTGGCCACCAGCCCCTCAACCGGGTAGTCCGAGAGGGATAGGTCGGTGTAGGTGCGGGGCCAGTTTATTCCGGGTTTGAGCAGCTCCCCCACCTCGTGGGATCCGAGGCTGGCCACACCTCCGCCGACGTTTATGAAGGCCTTTATCCTGCCCTTCGCCGCCCCTTTTAGGGTGGAGTACTTGGCATCTACGGACCTCTGCAGGGGTAGGACCTCAAGGAGACGGTACCCGTTCCGCCTTATGGCCTCCCGCAGCATCCTCCGGCCCTCCTCCGGCAGCCCCGCCCCTACGTCGTTGTTCCCTCCGAGGGAGACGAGTAGGGAGGCCCCTTTGATCATCCCCCTGTCCCGCAGGACCTTTTCCATATCCGGCCAGGTGAAGTCGGGGATGTTGGCCCCCCAGCTGGAGGAGCCGGCGGAGGAGACCCAGACCGGAATAGCCCCGTAGGTCTCAATAGCTATCAGGGTGGCGACGTTCAGAGCGGGGAAGGAGCCGGTCATATGGACGGCGACGTAGTCCCCCCTCTTAACCTTCGCCTCCCTCAACAGTTCCACCACCAGGGCCGCCCAGTTGGGGTTTATCGTCATCTGCTTCGCCAGTAGGTCGCCGGTGGTCGTAGTTATGGGGGAGTCCTTGTAGCCTATAAGCCCGCTAAGGGCGGGGTCGTTCACGGAGTCTATGGGTATGTCCCTGCGGAGCCTCTCTTTTTTCAGAATCTCAAACGCCTTCAGCGTGCGCCTTGCGGCAGATAGTTTTACGTCGTATAGGGGTGCTTTGGCCGTTGTCCTGGCGAGGGCGGAGAGGGCTATCACCACCACCCCCACCACCCCGAGGAAGACCATCTCGGCCGTGTTTAAGCGGTGCTTGAAGAAGATCCTCATATCACCACCTCCCCGCCATGGAGGAGTATGAGCAGGAGCCTCAC
The DNA here is from genome assembly GCA_015494805.1 of Caldifarciminota bacterium. Classification (GTDB taxonomy): domain Bacteria; phylum Hydrothermota; class Hydrothermia; order LBFQ01; family LBFQ01; genus JAADCS01. Next base: position 14,977 of record WGAN01000103.1, on the reverse strand, counting down.
GACGGCCACATTAACGAAGAGCATTCCGAGGGTGGGGAGGACGCCCTGCTTGTCCATCCAGTAGGCGAGGAGTCCGGGGATCACGAAACCGAAGGCCTGAAGCTGGAAGAGGATGGGGGAGGGGTAGGCGACGGCGAGCCACTTGCTGAGGTAGGAGAAGATAAAGCCGAGGAGGACGGCGACGAGGAGCCTCCTGCGGCCGTAGAGGAGCATCTGGGAGGATATGATCCTCAAAAACAGGTACGCCAGAAAGGCCGCCAACAGGGTGGCGATGAGCATCAGGGGCCGGGAGGATATTACGACGAAGTACCCCGGCACCACCAAACCCCCGGCGACGAAGCCGAGGACCTCCGAAGAGTAGAGGGAAAACACCAAACCGAGGGCTACAGCCTCCGTAAGTATCATACTTTCGCCTCCTTTTCAAGTACTTCCACGATTTTGCCGCCTATACCAACGATGTTGCCCATCGTGACGAGGACGTTCTCCCTGTCGGCCACCTTCCATATCTCCTCAACGACCTTCCTGGCCACCTCCTCCGCCTCCGGGTCCGGGACGGGGTTGGTATGCTCAACGGCCGTTATCCGCTCTTCGGGGACGCCTGCCCCCTTGAGGGCCTTGACGATGTAGGAGGTGAAGGTGCCGACGACGAAGTAGTGGTCGGCCTCTATGCGGGTACCCACTATCCTGGCGAAGCTCTCCGTCCTCTGCGGCCTGTCCTTTCGCAGGGTGAGGACGACGAGCCTCTTCCCCTTCCTCCTGCGGTTCACCATGTCCCATATTATCACGGTTGAGTCGGGGTCGTTGGCGGCGAAGGCGTTGAAGAGGTATATCCGCTTCCCCTCCCTCTCAACTACGGTCTCTGTCAGGACACCGGGGTCCGGATTCACCTTGTACATCCTCTGGAGGGCAACCTCCCGCGGTACGCCGAAGTGTCTGGCCACTGCGAGGGCTATGGCCACGTTCTCCTTATGCTCTATGTAGGGGAAGCCCAACATCTCCTCGTCCCTGACGTCCTCTGCGGAGACCTTGATGATCCGCGTGTTCCTCTTCTTCGCCTCCTCCTCAAACACCCAGAACCACCTGTCCTCGGCCGTGAAGGCTATGCCGTTCTTGGGGAGGGAGAGGGCGAGGTTCCGGGCGACGTCGTAGAGGGTCGGCCCCATGACGTCAAGGTGGTCCTCCCTCACGTTGGTTATGACCCCTACGGTGCTTCGGATTATCTTCTCCTCAAGGATGCGGATGTAGTCCGGTGTTATGGCCATACACTCCACAACGAGGGTATCCGCCCCGACCTCAACCGCCCTCTTTACGACCTTCAACTGCTCTATTATGTTGGGCTTTCCGGGGCGGAATATGGGGACCTCCCTGCCGTCCGGGTATATGAAGCGCGGGGTCGTCCCGGTCGTCTTCACGACCACTTTCCGGCCATCCCCCCGCAGGGCCGCCCCGATCAGGCGGGTGACGGAGGACTTACCCCGTGAGCCGTTTACGTGTATGCGGTTGGGGATGCGTTTGAGCCTCCTCAAATGCAGGCGGTACCTGACCGCCTCGGCCACCATGAACGTCAGGGCGGCCCCCCCAACGCTCAAAACGAAGGGGTCAGTCATCATCTTCCTCCTCTTCTTTCTCCGGATACGTCCCCTCACCCTCACCGGAGGGGAAGGTAGTTAGGCCCTGCTCCGCGGCGTGTCTTATGGCGCCTCCGGTCTTTGCGGCGTAGATTCCACCGCCGAGGGAGAGGACGGAGAGGAGCAGGAGCGCCCAGTCCCCGAACCGGAAGGGGAGGAAGAGATAGACGGCGGAGAGTAGACCGGTTATGATGGAGAGGTAGAGGGGAAACTTGGCGGCCTCTTCGTGCTTATCTATGGCTTCCTCAAGGACCCCCGGAAGGTGTTCAACTATCTCCTCGGCGTTATGCCCGCTGAAGTAGGCCACCACCGTGCCAAGGGCGGCGAGGAGGAGGACGAAGGCGGCCACCCGCTTAAGCTCCGTATTCCCCCTGACCATACCGTAGGCCAGGAGGCCTGCCCCAAAGAGAAACCCAAAGATGGGTATGTGGTTGGTTAAAAGGTGCAGATACGCAGCGTTCATACTCACCTGTTGCAGGATAGGACCCTACCGGCCTTCCCTCCGGGCCTGTGGCAGTCGTTGCAACCGCCGTAGTAGGAATGGAGCCTCATAGCCAGTACCTTCCCGCCGGGACATTCCACCCTCGCGGAGTATTTAGCCGTACTCAGAGAGGAGGAGGTCTTGAGGTTGCCGTACGTGTCCGTTGTCAGGACGAGGGAGTCTCCGGCACCTACGGCCTTAAGGATGACCTTCACACCGGGCAGGGGGTCTCCGTTGGGTCTGTCCCAAACTGTCCCCGCGTACCTGAACGTTGGCCCCTCCTCTTCACCGAACCCTCCACCCCCGTGGCAGGAGAGACAGTCGGCCTTGAACTTCAGGCCAGCCTCCCGTATCAGGGCGTGGTTGGGGCCGTACTCCTCCTCCCCCTCAAACTCCCCGGCCTCACACCCGATCAGGAGGAGTGCCGGAATCAGAATAAGGAACCACCTCATACCTCCCCCCTTCAGAAGATTATCCACAGACCCGTCAGCGTGGCAAGGCCCGTTGCGACCAACATCCAGTTCCGGTGCTGCTCGTAGTACCCCCGGTAGCCGAGGTACCCGGCGTAGAGGTAGGCCCCGGTGGCGGACCACGCCAGGACGCCGTGTACGAGACGGCGGAAAGACCCTTCCTCCTCACCCCAGAGTTTCAGGGCGTTGTACGTGCCGATGGTGGACTGGACGAGGGAGAGGGAGAAGACGGTGTAGCCTATTGCCCTGTGCGTTATCCTTAGGGGGTCGGGTGGAACTTTACCGTTCTGGTATAGGTTGAGTTCGTACAGACCGAGACCGACGTTGGCGAGGCTTCCGAGGATTATACCGTACCCCATCCAGCGATGGAGGGTGAAGGTGGTGTAGGACTCGTGTTCCTCATTCTCCTCCTCCTCCGATCCTTCGTCCTCAACTTCCACCATCTCCTCGCCGGTGGAAGCCTCCTCCTGCATTAGTTCCTCGGCCTCTTCACTCTCCTCGTCGGCGAGGGCGATTTTCACCCCCTGATCACAGCATACCTCCAACCCATCGCCCGCATAGAGGGACAAAAGCATCAACCACGTCATCTTCTTACCTCCAGAACGATCCTTCCCGACACGACCACATCGTCAGGCGCCCTCTTTACGAAGCCGAAGAGGGTGGGCGGCTTTATGCCAAAGTCGGTGAACTTGACGTGCCGGGAGGTCTTCAGCTCAAGGAGGTTCTCCGAGAGCCAGCGGTACTTCACCTTCCACGTATAGGTCTTCGCCTTTCCCTTAACCTTGAGTCTGGCCCGCACCTTCACCGTGCCGCTGTCGGAGTTCAGGACCCTGTCTATGGCGTCCTTCGGATACGCAAGGAGGGAGAAGTGTATGTACCTGTGCTTCGGATAGCCCAGGATCTTGGCCACCTCCCTGTCTCTGGTCGTGTTGCCGGACCTGAAGGAGCGGACGGGGACCCTGAACTTCAGGTAGAACCTGCCGTCATCCCTGAAGCCCGCATTCACCTTGAGATTCTCGCTCCTTCCACTGACGGGGTCGGGGACGGTACCGAAGGCCTTCAGTACCGTGTGGTACTGAACGTAGCCCTCTTTGAAGGAAGCAGACAGAGAGATGAGGAAAGTTAAAGCCACCTGTATATTATAAGGCGGGATTTTAGCGATAATCTATCCCCACAGATACCTATCTGTCGTATAATATCAGGGCGATGCTCTTTACCGTGGGTTCCGTAAGCATCTTTGGAACTTCGGGCTATGAGAGGACGCAGTCCGCCCTCTTCTACGAGAGACCGACCCTCCTTCTGACCGTCCCCTCCGTACGCCTTGGGTACGACCACGAGAGAGGCACCGGGCTGTACTCCTACCTTCCCGTGGACCATCCCCTGCCCCCCACGAGGACCTTCAACACCTTCTTCGCCGACCTCTACCTCGGCGTGGGCCTATCCTACAGGTTCCTTGAGGTAGGCTTATCTGCCCCGCTCAGGTACGACCAGCTCAACCTGAACGAGACGGGGGAGATGTTCTACGCCTACGGTTTCGGAAACCCCACCTTTACGCTAAAGTCAGCCTACAGGTTCAGACTATCCGGCGTACTCGGAGGTATAGGCCTGATGGGTTATTACGGGCCCCTCGTGGGCGATACGGGTTCAACCACACCGATAAGGAACGTCAGGGAGAGGTACAGATTTACGAGGGGACTTGTTAGGGTTTTCAACGAACCGGATCACTTCGCCTTCGGCGGGATACTTTCCCTGAGCGGTAAGAGGTGGTCCTACGACCTCAACCTCTACATGGGTGGGGCGGACCTTGACGTAAACGTCTCCAACCTCGCTACCTTCTCCGTACTGCCGAATTTGAGGCTCCTCGGTGAGGGCTTCGTTGAGGTTGGGGGACCCTCCTGGGTCAAGGTGGGACTGGCTTACGTAAGGGAGGGCCTGACGGTATCCCTCGCCTACGACCACCTCCTTACTCTGGGCAACTACCCGGATGTCAGGTACTCCAACAGGTGGCCGGATTACTGGGATGTCCTGCTCAGGCCCGACGCTACCGTATGGTTCTCCATATCCTACACCCTGCCCCTGTACAGGTACAGGCACACCGTACGGGTGAAGGTGGTAAGCACGGAGGGAAAGCCCATAAGCGGTGCGACGGTTATACTCGGTGGGAAGGTCGGCAGAACGGACGAGATAGGAAGCCTCAGGTTTGAAAAGGTTAAGGAGGGAAAGTATTCCCTCAAGATAACCGCGAAGGGGTACTATCCGGAGGACGGGACGGTTGAGGTCCTCTCGGACACCACGCTGGCCGTTATCCTTCAGGAGGCCCGGACGGAGGAGCGTATGACGGAATACTTCATAAAACAGGCGGAGCAGAGTGCCGGAGCCGGAGATTACGACGATGCTGAACATTTCGCCAACCTCGCCCTCATATGGGCGCCCGACACGTCCTACGAGGAGAGGGTGAAGGCCCTTATGGAGAGGATAAACCGGGGAAGGTACAGGTCCCTGAGGGATAGCCTGAAGGCATCTATGAAGAGGCAGGATTACGCTGCGGCCCTGATATACCTGAACGGCATGGACAGTCTGGCGAGCGCCCTCAACTGGGAGGACTCCCTCCCGAGGCTACGCAGGTTGCGGGACTCCATATACACGTTAGAGATACGTCGCCTGAACTTCCCCGGTGCCAGAGAGGTCGTATCCCTGATTGAGAGGAGGCAGTACCGTAGGGCGATAGGCGTCCTCAAGAGGATCCAGAAGAAACGCAACAGCAGAGTACTGAATAGGTTCATAAAGCACCTCAACGTTATGCGCAGGGAGTACGTCAATGAGATTCTCCTACGGGCTACCTCCCTTATAGCCTCCGGCAGGTACAACGAGGCAGAGAGGTTGCTGAAGATAGCCCTGAGGGAAGATCCGAACAACCGTAGAGCGAAGGCCCTGAAGCGTAAGCTGGTCAGGAGGAAGAAGGCCAGAGCCCGTATGCTCTACACCGAGGCCGTCTCCCACCTTGAGAAGGGGGACACCCTGATGGCCATAGCCCGGTTGAAGGAGGCGGTCAGTCTCGCCCAAATGCCGGAGGCGAAGGATCTGCTCAAACGTATCCAGCAGAAGAAGAGCAGGAAGAGGGTCTCCCGTGAGGTTCTGGACAGGATGTACCTGATGGGGCTGGAGGCCTATCAGAGGGGGGAGTATCGCAGGGCGTACGAGATATGGCGGGAGATACTGAGGTACGATTCAACCTACACGAGGGCGAGGTTGAACGTTGAGAGGTTGAAGCACATGATGGAGGGGTATCGTTAGATCCTCCTTTTAGGCCCCATCGCCCCTAAAATCCTCCCTTGGCCAACCTCGTGTTCCTCGTAGGCGGCTTTACGTTGCTGACTGTATCCGTCCTCCTCGCCTTCAAGGGCCTCTGGGGTCCCTTCATTCTGTTGGTACTATCCACGATGGCCTTCTACAGGGCGGGGGAGAGGTTCTGGGGGGCGGTCTCCCTGGGTATAACCGCTCTGGTGGTTATGAAGCTCGCCTCCAGCGTCCTCTGGCCGGTTGGCCTCGCCCTCGTCATAGCCTTCATATTCCTCCCCGTAGTACGTCGCCTTGAGAAGTGGCACGTACCGAGGGGATTGAGCGCCGCCATCATCATACTCGGAATGTTTGCCTTGAGCGTCCTCGCCGGCGGCCTGATAACCTACCAGGTCTATCTCCAGATTACGGACATAGTGCGTTCCCTTCAGGAGGTACTCCTCCTCAACAGGGACCTCGCCACCCTCCTAAGGCGATACGACGTCCCCGACGACCTCGTAAGGTTGGCCCTCCAGCTCCGGGACAGCCTCCTATCCTCCCTGCCCGGAGTGTCCTCCGTCCTGAAGAACATCCCCTCCCTTCTGTCTTCCTCAATTGAGATGGCCTTCTCAACCCTCATCGGCCTCGTCCTCGGCTTCTACGTCCTGAAGGACACGGAGGCCTTGAGCAGGGAGTTGGACAGGCTCGTCCCCGACGAGTTCAAGGGCATCCTATCGGAGATGTACGTCCTCCTCGCCCAGTACTTCCGGGGTCAGGTCACCGTCGCCATAGTGGTGGGTACCTTCGTGGGGCTGTCCCTGCAGATCCTCGGTATAAAGTACGGCTTCCTTATAGGGTTTATGGCGGGGGTCTTCAACCTCGTCCCCAACATCGGTTTCGCCCTGACCGTCTTCTTCGGCTCCATGATAATCCTCGTATCCGAGCCTAACCTCTTGGTGGCCTTTGTGAAGTTCGGGGCCGTCCTCGCCGCTGACCAACTCTTGGAGACCCTCGTCCTCACGCCCCGGATCCTCGGTAAGAGCGTCGGGATCCACCCCGTCCTGGTTATGCTCTCCCTGATAATCGGGGCGACCCTCTTCGGCGCCCTGGGGGTCATCCTCGCCGTCCCAGCCGCCGCCTTCCTGCGGTCCCTCTGGATAAACCGGATAAAAGCTAAGCTTTAGACAGGAGAAGTTCAGAGGCCAAGGTTATCGCCCTGAAGACGTCCCTGAAGGGGTGGATGAAGGACTTGCCCGAAGGTACCACCCCCACCCTGACGAAGCCGACGGAGAACCCCATCCAGACGGCCTTCACTAAGAGTTCCGACTCCATATCGTACCTGTCCCTCTTCAACTTCACCGCCCTTAGGACCTCCGCCTTTACGAGCCTGAAGCCCGACTGGCTGTCCTCTATCCTCCTGCCTAACATAACGGATATGAAGGTGGAGGTGATGCGGTTGGAGAGGAGGCGGTGGAGGGGCATCTTCCCCATCTCTCCCCTCCGGGAACCTATGACGAGGTCGTAGGTGTGTCCAGCCTCAAGGAAGAGGGGTACGTAGGTGGCCGGATGCTGACCGTCGGCGTCGGCCGTCAGTACGTGGGTGTATCCCCTTTTAAGGGCCTCGGCGAAGCCCGTCTTGAGGGCCGCCCCCTTACCGCGGTTCTCCCCGTGGTGGAGGACGTTTATGCCGTACCGCCTCCTTAACGAGGCAAAGTCCCCAGTCTCCGAACCGTCATCAACGAGGAAGACGTTTCCGGGTGGGAAGTACGATAGGTAATCCTCTAAAACTCCCTCAACCTCCGGGAAACAGTTGTAGCAGGGTAGGACGAGGGCTACCCTTATACCTTCTCCCCCTTACCCACCTCTTCCCAGGTCGTCAGGGTGTGGTAGTATATGTGGTCCCCGTCGTGGATACCGCGGGTCAGCTCGGTTATGTGGGCGTACTTGGCCTTGAAGGCCTTTACGGCGAACTCCACGGCCTTCTCCGGGAGGGCGCTCTCCCCACAGGTGTATATGTCTATGGCGGCGTACCCGACCTCGGGCCACGTGTGGATGGAGATATGCGACTCGGCTATGACGATGACCCCGCTGACGCCGTTGGGAGCGAAACGGTGGAAGGAGACCGACCATATCTGAACGTTGGCCTCCTTGGCGGCCTCAACGAGGATCTCCTGGACCTTCTCCACGTCCCCTATGATTTCGGGGTCGCACCCCGAAGCCTCCACTATGTAATGCTCCCCGATGGTCGTGTGTTCCAGTTCCTTCTCCAATTCTCTACCTCCTTTTTACCTTACCCGCGCCTTCACGAGTAAGGTACCATCGGGACGGCCCCGTGGTCGCCCCTCCGGATAAAAAAAGTGCCGGGGGCGGGACTTGAACCCGCACGGGCCGAAGCCCACATGGCCCTCAACCATGCGCGTCTGCCAATTCCGCCACCCCGGCGGAGGAAGATATTTTAAGGGTGAAAGGCACCTCCGTGGGGAGAGTCATCACTCGTCGGGGGAGGGGTACTTCGGCCTCTGATGGCGGAAGGTCAATATTATGGGGATAAACGCTTCCTTTATCTGGGCGAGGTCCCGGCGGGATAGGGGCACCAGATCCAGCTGTCCCTCCTTCACCCTCTGCTCAAACACGGCATCCACTATCTTGCGGATCTCCTCTTCGGTCTCGGCGCTCCGGGAGGCCGCCTCGGAGGAGTCGGCGAGCATAACGATGGCCTCTTCGGGGGTCCTCGGACGGGGGCCGGGGTACCGGAACTGCTCCTCCTTTACGGGTAGGCCGAGGTCCTTCGCCTTCTTGTAGAAGGGCCACAGGAGGGTGTCCCCGTGGTGGGTACGGATTATGTCTATTATCTCCTGCGGTAGCCTGTACTTCTTGGCCAGCTCAACCCCCTTCTTGACGTGGGAGATTATGATCTGGGCGCTCTTGACGGGGTCCAACTTGTCGTGGGGGTTGCTTCTTCCCGTCTGGTTCTCTATGAAGTACTCCGGGTTGTGCAACTTCCCTATGTCGTGGTAGTAGCCCCCCAGTTTGGCTATGGTCTCGTTCGCCCCTATGGCCCTGGCTCCGGCCTCGGCCATATTGCCGACGATGATGGAGTGTGCGAAGGTGCCGGGGGCTTTCTCGGAAAGCTCCTTGAGGAGGGGATGGTTGAGGGAGGCCAGCTCTATATAGGACAGTTCCGTCGTTCGCCGGAACATAGCCTCAATGACGGGTATGAGGACGGCGTACAGACCAACGGAGACGATGGATACCACGCCGGTGATGACGGCGGCCAAGACGAGGTCCTCCCTACCCATATCCACGAAGGGGGCGGAGACGAGTACGGAGGCTACGCCGAATATCGCCACTATTACGGCGATGAAGAAGTAATGGGACCTCCGCTTGAAGAACTTGACGCTGAAGGCGGAGGCGGATGCCATAGAACCTATGTATAAGGGGAGGAGGAGGGAGAAGTCGTAGGACACACCCCGGATTACGGAGGTGATGAGGGATAGGCCTATGGCCATAGTCGGGGTGTCCAACACCCCTACGGAGAGGGCAACGAAGGGCATAAGGGTGACGAAGGGAGGGAGTGAGAGGAAGTAGTGGAGGGTCAGCTCCAAGAGGTGGCCAACGGAGAAGACGAAGACGGAGGCGCCGGAGGGTACGTCCCACTTCCGGCTGTAGAAGATGATGAGGAGGACGAGGGCCATCATAAGGGAGAGGAGGGTATAGGCGAGCCTTCGGGGTTTGACCATCACCTCCTCGTAGGCCTTCAGGACGCGGTAGGCGGATGAGTCTATTATCTGCCCTTTGGATACGATTATCTCACCGGGATTTACGACGTAGTCCACCCTGCTCAAGTTCTCCTCCAACATCCTCCGGGCGTAGACCTTCCATAGGGAGGAGTCGGGGACGAGGGTCGGGACGATGAAGGCGCAGAGGGTGTCGTTCTCAAGACAGATCTCGGAGGGGGAGCGGAGTACGTCGGTGGGGACGAGCTTGAAGTTGCCGTTCTCATAGACCACTACAGTACCCGAAGGTTTCGGCGAGATCACTCCCCGCTGGAGGTAGGTCAGGGCCTTCTCCTTCAGCTCCCTCGCCCTCTTGGGGTTTATTATCTTCACCAACGAGTCGTAGGTCCTCTCAACGTGCTGCATAAAAGGGATGGGGCGATAAACGGGGGGGACCTCCGATACTATACGGATGGAGTCCCGGACGTACTCCTCCCTCGGCTTCTCAACGGTTATCTCGCGGTCGGCTATTATCGTCTTCGGTGAAACCTGGTTTATCTTGAAACGGAAGGGGGAACGGAAGAAGAGGGAAGATAGGGCTACGGTGAGGGATATGACCACCGCCCGGAGGACGCGGCTGTCCATCACTTTCCGGCTCTGTCGTAGGCCTCTATGATACGCTTGACTATGTGGTGCCTTGAGACGTCCTCTTTGCCGAAGTACACGAAGGCTATGCCCTCTATCCCCTGTAGGACCCTCTCGGCTTCAACCAAGCCCGACTCAAGGTGTTTGGGTAGGTCTATCTGGGTTATGTCCCCCGTTATGACCACCTTGGACCTCGGCCCTATGCGGGTTAAGAACATCTTCATCTGGACGGTCTTGGTGTTCTGGGCCTCGTCTAAGATTATGAAGGCGTCGGAGAGGGTCCTCCCCCTCATGTAGGCCAGGGGGGCTATTTCCACGACCCTCGCGTCCATCATACGGCGGACGCGGTCGTAGGGGACCATAGAGTAGAGGGCGTCGTAGAGAGGTATCAGGTATGGATAGACCTTCTCCTCGTAGGAGCCTGGTAGGAAGCCGAGGCTCTCACCCGCCTCAACCGCCGGTCTCGTCAGGACTATCCTCTCCACCCTGCCCTCGCGGAGGTACTTGACGGCCATCGCCACGGCGAGGAAGGTCTTTCCGGTCCCTGCTGGCCCTATGGCGAAGACGATGTCGTTCTCCTCTATGGCCCGTACGTACTCCAACTGTTTGGGGGTCAGGGGCTTTATCCTCTTCTTGAAGGTGATGATGGTGCCGTCCTCCGGAGGTTCCTCCTCGTAGTCCTCTATGGCGGCCTCAAGGGGATCCCACTCACCCCTCATCATCCCCATTATTCGCTCCTTCACCATCTCAACGTCGCCCTGGGACCCCCTTATCCGGAGTTCGCTCCCCCTCGCGTGGATCTTGACGGAGGGGTACATCCTCCGCAGCTCCTTTATCTTCTCGTCGTAGACGCCGAAGACGTCCAGACGCTTCTCTTCGGGTACTATGATCCTGATTTCCACGTCTCCCTTTACCTCCTTGGGCGTTAAGTTTAAGGTTGAAGGGTGTGCCACCGTAGAATAGGGAGAATGCATCCCGTACTCTTTGACTTCGGCTTCTTCCAGCTTAGGACGTACGGCGTCCTCGTCACCCTCGGCGTCCTCCTTGGGGTATGGTTCGCCGCCAAGCACCTCAAACGATTCAGCATCCCCGAGAACAAGGTGTGGGACGTGGCGGTCTATGCCATGGTCTTCGGGATCGTCGGCGCCCGCCTCGCCTTCGTAATACAACACTGGTCGTACTTCCAGAACCACATAGACGAGATCTTCAAGGTGTGGGAGGGGGGCCTGACCTTCTACGGTGTCCTCCTCGGTGTTATCCCCATCCTCTGGGCGATATGGCGGTACCGCTGGAACTTCTGGGCTGTCTTAGACGCCACCATACCGGGAGTGACCCTCGGGATAGCCATAGGGAGGTGGGGGTGCTTCTTCAACGGTTGCTGCTACGGTAAGCCGACGGATCTGCCCTGGGGTGTGGTCTATCCGGAGTACTCCGAACCTCACCTTCAGTTCGGGGGGGTACCCGTCCATCCTTCCCAAATATACGAGTCCGTCGGGGACGCCATCCTCTTCCTCCTCTACCTCTATCTGCTCAAGCGGTACGGTCAGAGGCGGCCCGGCGTTGTGGGGGCCGTTGCCCTCATCTTCACCCCCTTGGTGCGGTTCTTGGTAGACTTCACCCGTGCCTACGAGCCTAACGCGTACATCCTCGGCCTCACCTTCAACCAGTGGATAGCCGTCGGCCTGATGCTCTCCGGCTTACTCCTCCTTACGTACAGGCTAAAGGCCACCCCTTCCGAGGGTTAGCGCACATCCTTTAAGATTTCCTTCAGGTACTTGGGCCAGAGGGCGTACCTACCGTAGAGGACTCTATCGTACTCCCACCTCAACCTACGAAGTTGGGCCTTCTTGCGGGAGATCTCCCGCGTTAGGTGGGTCACGGTGTAAGAGTTGAGTATGACACTCGCAAGGATTATGACGGAAATCAGTATAAAATGTGCGATGTGTCGGAACTTCACCTCCGCCTCCGCTTTCTCCTCCGCCCCCTACCCCTCTCCTTCCGCATAGGCGGGAAGGGGTTGGCGAACCTGCGATCCTCAAGGAGGGAGGGGACATCTACCTCTGCCACCTTCATGTACGCCCGCAGTTTGGCGGACCGGCTCCTTGGGTTCTCCTCTACCTCCTCCTCGGAGGGTACGATTGGCTTGCGGGTTAGGGCCTTCAGGAATGGGAAATCCTTGAGGGATTTCACCGCCCTATCCTCAAGGGAGTGGAAGCTGATAACGGATAGAATCCCACCCACCTTCAGGTGCTTTATCGCCAGGGCCAGACCCCTCCTTAGGTTCTCCAACTCGTTATTTACGTATATCCTAAGGGCCTGCCACACCCTCGCCTTGGCCTTCCTCCTCCACGGCGGCGGATAGAGGGCGTCTACGATAGCAGCGAGTTCCGTCGTCGTTTTTACGGGCCTCCTCTTGACTATCTCCCTCGCTATCTGGAGGGCCTTCCTCTCCTCCCCGTACCTCCTTAGGACCTCTGCTATCTCCCTCTCCGTCGCCTCGTTCAGGAACTCGTAGGCCGGTCGGCCCTCGTTGGGGTTGAACCGGAGGTCAAGGGGTTCCTCCTTGCGGAAGGTGAAGCCCCGCCCCGTACCCTCTATGGAGAAGGAGGAGACTCCGAGGTCAAACAGGACCCTATCCACCGTCAGGATTCCCACCTTCAGTAGGCCCTCGTCCATCCTCTCGTATCCGAGGTTGAGGAGTCGGATGTTGGTAATGGGGGGAAGGGATTCGGCGACTATCCTGTAGGTCTCCGGATCCTTCTCAAACCCTATAACGATACCGGGGTCTACCCTCTTCGCTATCTCAAAACCGTGTCCTCCGAAGCCGAAGGTGGCATCCACCACTACCAGGTGGGGTTTGAGGTCGAGGACCTCAAGGGTCTCCCTAAGGAGAACGGGCCGGTGGTACTCCTTCAGAAACCCACCCATACGCCCAACTTTACGTCGTTCCACTCCACACGCATACCCTTCAGGTCATACCTGACGGGGAAGACCGTAACGTCAAACCCCAGATCGTACCTGCCGAGTTTTTCCCTCTCCCCGATTGAGAATACGGGGGTATAAGTGCTGTCGTATATGAATCCTCCCCCTAACTTTATGCGTCTATTGCGGGTGATGTTGGTCTCGTACCTTAGGAGGAGGGAGGTCCCGTAGGCGTTGGAGAGATAGATTCCCAAGGAGGACATACGGGGGTCGGGGAAGGCCAAAAATCCGGAGAGGTCGTACCGTATCCCTCCCGTGGTGTAGAACACCCCACCGCTCAAGTGCGCTAAGTACTCGTACCGTAGGGTGAAGTCCACCCCTCCCCCTCTATCCTTTGGGGTCAGGAAGGCGTCCAACCCCAGCGCCAACCACTTCAGGGGGGAGAAGGCTATCCCACCGCCGAAGTTCCTGTGGTCGTACGTGTAGGTTAGGGTATCCACCTTTACGTTTCCGGTCAGTACGTCGTTGTAAAAGAGGGCTACGGCCACTTTGCCGGTTGAGTAGGCGAGGTAGGAGCTACCTACGGTCAGGTTGTAGAACTCCCCGAAGTCGGTCTGTTGGTATCCAGCGAAGCCATAGCGGTCGTAGGAGGGGACGGAGATGCTCCAGAAGACCATACGGACATCGGCCCCCACGTGGCCCGAAAGGCCCTTGGCGGGGACGTGGAAGGAAGGGAAGTAGGGGTAAATAGCAAACATAAGGTGGTATTATACTGGGGAAGCCGCCCAGCCCAAGCAGAGCATCCGTCCAACTCCCCCTCCCACCCCTGCCGGTGTATAATATCCCCCTACTCCGATGGATAAGTGCAAACTGTGTGATAGGGAGGTGTATAGAAATTCGGAGTACTGCGTTTTTCACTATGGGTGGAACTGGAAGGACGATTTGTGGTATCTGTCGGAGGACAGCCGGTACGACGATGAGGGAAAGCCCAATCCTAAGTGGGAAGAGAAAAGGGAAAATCTGGCGAAGAATTTGGACAGTATTAAGGAGGACTTTATCTCTAAATTTCACAAATATGCCAAAGAAGTCTTAGAATCCCCTCCTCCGAGGGTCCTTGATATGAGCCGATTTGTGTTTCCGGCTTTCAGTCGGGAGGAGTGGGGGAGGTTGTGGAGGCCGTTGGGAGGGGATGAGGATGGTAATATAGTTAATCTTACGCATTTAAATATAAAGCCAATATTTTCAAAATCAGTGTTTGTTGGTGAAAATGATTTTTCAGGATGGATATTTGGGGATAAGGTATTATTTATTTTTGGTAAATTCCTTGGAGAGACAAAATTTATAAGAGCGAAATTTGGAGATGGGGTATCGTTTTACAGTTCCAAGTTTAAATCTCCGGTATCGTTTAACAGCGCCCAGTTCGGTAATCAGACATCTTTTATCTATGCTATCCTTGATTTTGGTAAAAATATGATAGCTGATTTTGCATGGGTCAAATTTGGAGATAGGGTATCGTTTAACAGGACGGAGTTCAAATCTCCGGTATCGTTCAACAGCGCCCAGTTTGGTAATCAGGTGTCTTTCATCAACGCTAAGTTTGATTTCGGTACAGATAGTAGAGTTGATTTCGTAGGATCTAAATTTGGTGATGGAATATCGTTCAGCAGTTCGGAGTTCAAATCTCCGGTATCGTTCAACAGCGCCCAGTTTGGTAATCAGGTGTCTTTCATCAACGCTAAGTTTGATTTCGGTACAAATAATGAGGTTAATTTCGTAATGGTTAAGTTTGGTGATGGGATATCGTTTAACAGGACGGAGTTCAAATCTCCGGTGTCGTTC
>WGAN01000102.1 GCA_015494805.1 Caldifarciminota bacterium | reverse complement strand
AGCAACCGGCCACCGTCCCCGCCTTCGTGCTGAAGGTGGCCTTCACCTCGGCCTCCCCTATCTTGACCTCCTCAACCTCCGGCTCAAGGTTGCTGGCCAGTATGTTCTTGAGGTCGTCCAACAGGTGGTATATGACCTTGTGGGTCCGGATGGGTACCCCCCTCGCCTCGGCGAGCTGTCTGGCATCGCTGTTTACCTTCGTGTTGAATCCGAGTATCACACCCTCGGCGGCCGTGGCGAGGTCCACGTCGGTTATGGTCACGGGTCCGACCCCGCTGTGTATGACCTGGGGTTCTATCTCCTTGTACTTCATCTTATGGATGGCCTGCACGAGGGCCTCAACGGAGCCTTGTGTGTCGGCCTTGACTACTACGGGTACCTTGAGCTTCTCACCGGCCTGGAGCTTCTCCTGGATGCGGCGCATTATCTTGACGTCTATCCGCTTCTCTATCTGGTACTTCATCGTCTTGCGGTACTCCTCGGCTCTCTCCTTCGCCTCCTGTATGGACGGGACCACCACGAGGATGTCTCCGGCCCTCGGCACCTCCTCAAACCCCTGAACTATCACGGGGGTGGCCGGCGTGGCCTCCTTCACCCGACGGTTGGCCTCGTCGTACATAGCCCTGACCTTACCGTAGGTGGGGCCGCACCAGAAGGCATCCCCCACGTTTAAGGTACCCTTCTGGACGATGATGCTTCCGAGGGGACCCCTCCCCCTCGTATCCATCCGCGACTCTATGACTACGGCCCTCGCCGGTCCCTTGTACGGGGCCTTCAGTTCCATCTCCTCGGCCTTAAGGATGATGGCGTCAAGGAGGTCGTCTATGCCTATCTTCTTCAGGGCGGAGACCTCAACCATTATGGTATCCCCACCGTACTCCTCCGGCACCAGGCCGTACTTCATCAGCTGGTTCTTGACCATCATAGGGTCGGCCCCCGGTACGTCTATCTTGTTTATGGCCACGATTATGGGGACACCGGCCGTCTTGGCGTGGTTTATGGCCTCAACGGTTTGCGGCTTCACCCCCTCGTTGGCCGCCACCACGAGGACCACCATGTCCGTCACCTGCGCCCCTCTGGCCCTCATAGCCGTGAAGGCCTCGTGGCCGGGGGTGTCTATGAAGATGATCTCGTAGTCCCCCTTCCTCACCCTCCACGCCCCTATGCTCTGGGTTATGCCGCCAGCCTCCTGGGCGGCGACGCTCGTTCCCCTTATGGCATCAAGGAGGGTGGTCTTACCGTGGTCTACGTGGCCCATTACGGTGACGATGGGGGGCCTCGGCCTCCAGTCGGAGTAGAGGCTCTCGTCCTCTTCCACCAACTCCTCGGCAGCTTCGGAGTAAGCCACCTCAACCCCGAACTCGTGGGCGAGGACCTCTATCATATCCGGCTCAAGGATGTGGTTGATGGTCAGGAGAGTCCCCATCTCAAAGGCCTTCTTTATGACCTCCTCCGGGTCCCGACCTATGGCATCGGCGAACTCCCGTAGAGACATCGGCCCCGTTACGATTATCCTCTCAACTTGCTTCTTCGGCTCCTCCTTCTTCTTGGGCTTGGGTTTGGTACGGCTCTTGGTCAGTTTCTTGGTGTGGCGAGGCCCCCTCTCCTCACGCCGGCGCTCGTCCTTCTTCTTTCCCCTCCTCGGTTGCTGGGTGGTGGGGGTGGTAGTGCCGTATATCTGTTTCTTGACGCTAAGCTCGCGGGAAATCTGACGCCTCTGCTCCTCTATCTTGCGGCGTACGAGCATCTCCATCTCTCGGTTGAGGTTGTGGGTCCGGCTCCGGACGTGTTTGTAGCCGTTCTCCCGGAGGATCTGTATAACGACCTTAGGGTCTACCTTCAACTCCTCCGCCAGCTCGTACAGGGGTACGGGTCCCTTCCTACGCATTTTCCGTCTTCTCCTCTTCCTTTACCGCTGCTTTCCTGCTCGCCTTCTCCTGAAGGGCCTCCTCCACTATGTCCAGGACTCTTATGGCCGTAGCCTCATCTACGTCAAGGAGCCGCTGGATATGGACGAGGGGCGGCAACTTCTTGAAATACACGAGGGCGGCCCTCTTCATCTTCTCGTATATCTGTGGGGGGAGTTTGTCCTTCAGGTCGTAGAGGGTCACCCCCTCCTCCGGAGGCTCGTACTCGGATACGGGTAGGGCCATTATGGTCTTACCTACGAGCCTTGAGGCCAACTTTACGTTTATACCCTCCTTCCCCTTGGCACGGCCGAGGTCGTCCTCGCTCTCGTAGAAGACCCTTATCTCGTCCTCCGTCTCGTACGCTGCTACGGCGTTCTCCGCCGGTGCCAAAGCCAGGACGGCGAACCTAACCCTGTCGGGATCGTACTCCACCACCTCTATGCTTTCCCCCTTGGGTAGCCGGCGCTTCAGGTCCCTCAACCTGACCCCCTTCTTACCGACGAGGCTGGTGACGGGGTTTACGAAGGGGTCCGTGGTGGATACGGCGACCTTGGTCATCACGCCGGCCTCACGGGCTATGGCCTTTATCTGCACCGTCCCGTCGGCCACCTCCGGTATCTTCTCAAGTAAGGCCCTCACGTAGAAGGGGTGGGTCCGGGAGAGGACGAGGGGGTAGGCGCTCTTCTCCTCTATGCTCAAGACGACGGCGTCTATCTCCTGACCAGGCCTGTATATCTCGTCTTTGACCATCCCCGACTGCTCTATACGCCCCTCAACGGCTACGTCGTTGACGGTGACCCCCACGAGGACCCCCCGTCTCTTGTCCACCTTCTGCACCTTACCCGAAACGATCTTCCCTATGAAAGGCGTTAGCTTGGCCAGCTTGGACCTCTGGATGTCGTACTTTATCATCTGGACGAAGTAGTTCTTGAGGGTATGTACGTCGTCTATGCTCAAGTCCGTTGGATATATGACCTCCGTCTTCTTCTCGTCGTCGGGATACTTCAGGATAACCTTTATGTCTCCCCTGTCAAGGTCTACGTGGGCCTCAACCTCCGGTTTGGGGTGGGCGTACCGGTACTTATGCTCAAAGGTACGTTTCAGGGCGGCCTCCAAGACCTTCCCCACCCTTCTGGAGTCTACGCCGTGCTTGTTGGCGAACTCCTCAAGGGCCAACCTTAACTCGTTGAACCTTATTCTGGCTTCCATCCTTACCTCCTTTTTAAACCTCGTCCAACCTCAAGAGGGCGACGTCCTCAAGGTTGAAGAACTTACCGCTCACGCCTACAGTGTTCTCCTCCTCGTTGTAGTAGTCAAGGACCCCTCTGTAGGTCCTCCCATCCTTGAGGACGAGGACGACCCGCTTCCCTATCGCCCAGTTTATCTCCCTCGGCTTGACGAGTTTCCTGTCCAAACCCGGAGAGGACACCTCAAGGACGTAGGACTGGTCTATGAAGTCCTCGGCGTCTAACATATCGGAGTACGCCCTTGAGAACCTCTCCACGTCCCTTATGGTTATCCCGCCCTCCTTGTCTATGAAAATGCGTAGGGTTCCCCTCTTCCCCTCCTTCCACTCCACGTCCACCAACGTAAAGTGCATCTCGTCCGCCAACTTCTCCGCCATCTCCTCCGCCTTCCTCTCTATCTCCTTTCCCTTCTCTCCGAGCATAATAACTGCGTATTATACGGTTGCCGATATGCGTCAGCCCCGAATTAGGCCTCTCCTATTACCTCGTCGTACGTCGGTGCGTAGGCTCCGAGGTGTGAAACAGTGAGAGCGGCCGCCTTTGATGCTATCTCCCCCGCCTCCTTCCAGGAGTACCCTTGGAGTCTGGCCCACACCACCCAGGCGAGGACGGTATCCCCCGCCCCCGTTATGTCTATGACCTCCCTCTTTAGGGCAGGTACGTAGAACTCCCCCTCTTCGGATACCACCCACATCCCCCTGTCCCCCATCGTGGAGACGACCGCCCTAACCCCCAACTTCTCGTAGGCTATCTCCGAGGCCTCCCTCACCTCGTCTATGTCCTCAAGGGCCATCCCCATAGCCCTCCGGAGTTCGCTTAAGTTGGGTTTAACGAGGTCAAAGCCGACGGACTTCCAGAAGAGGGACTTGGGGTCTATGGCCTTGAAGGTTGAGGGGAAGGCCTCCTTTACGAAGGAGAGGGTCTCCTCCACCACCGTCCCCTTGTCGTAGTTGGACACCACTACGGCGTCGTAATCGTCCCGCCTTATGAGGTCAAGGAGGGAGAGGGCGTCCTCCTTCAGGAACCTCTCCTCGTAGTCTATCCGCAGGACGTGGTGATACTTGGACAGGAGGCGGGTCTTCTTGAGGGTACGGAGTTTGCTCCTGACGAACCTGGGGACTATGCTCACGCTCTCGCAGAGGAGCTCCACCTCTTCGCCGTCGGGGTCGTCGCCCACTATGCCGTAGAGATGGACTTGGACGCCGAGGCGAGCGAGGTTAAGGGCGACGTTGGCCGCACCACCGGGTAGGAACTTGCTGCTCACGTAGTTGAAAACGGGGACGGGGGCCTCCGGCGATATCCTCTCCACCCTACCGAAGGCGTATTCGTCCAACATCACGTCCCCTATAACGGCAACCTTCATCCTCGGAACCTATTCTAAGGCCGCCCCTGTAGGCTACTCCTTCCTTTCAGGTGGTGGTGGCTCGTCGGGGTGATGGTGCGGAGGGTGCGGACGCTCGGCCTCCCCGGATACCAGGGCCACCCTTAAATCCCCGTCCACTATCCTCCCCTCAAGGAGGCTGCTTCCATCTCCAAGGACTATCCGGCCGGACCTGTCTATAGGGGCGTCGGTTAAGATCTCCCCGCTGAAGACCCTTACGTTCGCCGTCAGGCCCTTACCGTAGAACTCAACCTCTACGTCCCCGTCCACCACGCTTACGGCCATACGGGAGAACTTCCCCCTCACCTTTACGTCGCCGTCTACGGTCTGGGCCACCACCTCGCCGTAATCCCCGGTTATGGAGATGTTGCCATCAACTACGAAGAGGGCGACGTTGGAGCCGGGAGGGACGACGAGCCGCTTCCTGCGGTACATCCCCGGTTTGAGATCCGACTCCGAGGAGGTGCTAACCTCAAGGTCCCCTTCAACGAGCTTCACGACGTACGCGTCTTGGGGGATATCCACACTATCCGGCCCGAACTTCTCTATACCCTCGGCTATCTCGGCGAAGATCTCCCGGAGTTCCCCCGTACCGGGTACGGGTACGAAACGAAAGGTCTGGGACAGGGCCTTGAAGGTCGTAGAGAGTACCCCCATCAC
Source organism: Caldifarciminota bacterium (assembly GCA_015494805.1). Lineage (GTDB taxonomy): Bacteria > Hydrothermota > Hydrothermia > LBFQ01 > LBFQ01 > JAADCS01. Next base: position 12,950 of record WGAN01000102.1, on the reverse strand, counting down.
GAGGTTAGAGATGGCCTCGTCAAAGGAGGTCGGCCCCTCCTCCCAGTGTATCCGTCTCCTCCTCCTGCGGGGACCACCCCACCCCCAGTCGGGCCTTTCAGGTTCCTCTTCTTCCCTCGCCCTCTCCTCCAGGGCGGTTATGAGCCTCTCGGCCTCCTCGGCCGTTATACGGCCTTCCTCCAGCATCTTCAGGATCCTCCTTACTTCTTCCCTCATGGTGTAAATATTTTAAAGCCGGACTTCAAGATCCTTAAAGTTGGAGTTGCGAAAACTGTAAGTCGTGTTTTAAAAAATTGAAACTGGTGGCCCCCTGTACGCTGGTGGAGTGATAAATGGCCCTACCGGCCCGATACGCCTATGGGACGATGGACAGTCGGATCTTGGAAGACTGTCAGGCAAATTTCGGAACTCGCAGGGCATAACACCGGAGGGTTTCGCTATCGCTTGCAGGATACCAGATATACACCCTTAAAATTTCCCTATGCTCCTGTGGATGTTGGCGGCCGATAGCTTGATATTTGAGAAGAGCTTCAGGATACACCCCCGCTACAGTAAGAGCTTCTCCCTGAAGGTCCCGGCGGATAAGGTCCTCGTCCTCAAGGTCTCCGGCGCGGATCCCGACGACTACTCCGTCGTTCTCTACGACGACAAGGGCTTCTCCTACTTCCGCAGGAACGGAGATTCCAGCTGGAGCATGCACACCCTTGAGGGAGACAGCACCTTCACGTGCTACCTGAACAAGGCGGGCAACCTCCACTTCGTCGTATGGAACAACTCCTACACCGAAAAGTGGATAAACCCCACCGTCCGGGTCTATCTAAGGGAGGGGAAGGACTCGGTTAACTGCTTCTTGGAGTACGGGGAGTGATCAGGTGTAGGTATCGTAGTACGCCCGGTAGCCCCTCCTCCGGAAGATTTTGGCCGCCTGACGGCTCAACCTCCCCCTCTGGCATACGAAGATGTAGGTCCTGTCCTTGGGTAGGTCCTCCTTCAGGAGGTCGCCAAAGTTCTGGGGGGAGACGGGTATCCTCTCCCCTTCTATGTCCTTGGGGGCTTTGAGGGGGTCAGCCTCCTCGTATTCCCGCCTTAGGTCCAGTAGCCTCACATCCTCCAGAGCCTCCTCTATGGCCCCTAACACCTTCTCCTCCTCGGCTTTCACCTCCCTTAGGCGGGTGCGTACGGGGGAGGAGGTGGCTATGGCGCAGAATTCGGGTATGGAGGCGGAAAGCTCGTATATCCCCAGGTCCCTCGCCTTCGCTATTATCTCCTCCTTGTCAAAGGAGAGTAGGGGTCTAAGGACGGGTATCCTAACCGCCTCCTCTATGACCCGGAGGTTGGGGAGGGTCTGGGTGGAGACCTGACCTATGGACTCACCCGTGATTATGGCCTCCGCCTTTATGCTCTTAGAGAGCAGTTCCCCCACCCGATACATCACCCTCTTGAGGACGATCAGGCGTAGGTCTCTCCTTACGGAGAAGAGGGCGGATAGGACGGGGGAGAAGTCCACGACGTAGAACTTCGGTATATAGCCGAATATCCAATCCTCGTAGAGCCGCTTCAGTATGGCGAAGGTTCCCTTAACGTGGTCCTCCCCACCGAGGTCGTAGAGGACGAAGTGGAGCTTTACACCCCTCTTGAGGGCGTACCACGCCGCCACGGGGGAGTCAAACCCTCCGGATACGAGGGCGAGGGCCTTGGACTGGGTGCCTACGGGTAGTCCTCCCGGTCCCTTCTCCCACCGGTGATAGATATACGTCCGTTCGCCCCTTATCTCAACGTTTATCTGTACGTCCGGGGAGGTCAGATTTACGCCGGCGGCGTAGGGGTAGAGGGCGCCCCCCAGTTCCCTCTCCAGTTTCTGCGAGGACATTACCCTGTCCCTAACCTTAACGCGGATGGCGAAGAGTTTCCCCTTTACCTCGTCGGCGAAGGCCTCAACCAACCTCCTTTTAAGGTCCTCCACCCCTTCAAAGGGCCACTCAACCGCCCTCGCGAAGGCGGCTACCCCGAAGGTGCGTTTCAGGACCTCCCCGGCGTCCTCGTCCGTCCATACATAAACCCTGTCCCTATCCCGCGAGACCTTCCCCTCTATCCCCTTCCTCCTAAGGGCTTCCCTCAAGTTCTCGGCCAGACGGTGTATGAACTGCCTCTTGACACCCTCCGACTTCACGAAGACCTCGGACGAGTACCTTACCAGATACACGGCGTCAATTGTAAGGAGGGAAAGGACGGTGTTCAGCAGATTCGTTATGCGATTGTTAGGAGGCCGAAAAATCCGTTCCATATGTGGAAGGTTCCAGAGGATAGTTCCCGTGTTGAAAGATTTTGAACGGCCCGACCAAAGGAAAATCTCGTATGGGAACAGGATGGCTTGACGTCGCATTCAAGGGTACCGGTATTATGCCGATAGGGGGAAGGAGCCATCTGTCCATCCAAAAATTGGTAGTCGCACTTCGGGATCGTTGCGACCTTGTCGCAAATTTTGAACGGCATCGTGTTCAACTCCCTCCGGGATCAGGTTTCAGAAGGTGCGAGATGCAATTGACGGAAGGCACCAATACGGGTTCAAGGTCCTGCTATCCGCAGCACAGGGAACTTCGCCCCAACGACCCTTTAAAAAGATCACACCATCAGCCGAATACGGTATCTTGTCCCTTTTCCTGTCGCCCCAAAATTCGGAACCATAACCTATGCGGGACGGTGGATAGGTATCCCCATATCGGCTTAATGTTCTACCTCCTCTACGCCTCACTTTCTGGAAATTGACGGGCATCGGCAATTCAATCTCCTGAAGGATGCATCATCCTATCCGCCAAATACCCCATGCCCGTTGAGAGCGGAATACGTGGAATTCAAACTTTTGAAAGGGAATCGCCCATCGTCGTCTATACCTCCATCGTCGGCCTAATACCGGGAAAATTATCCCTTAGAATGCCCTCCCTTTATGCTCCGGAACGTCCTCTACCTCTTCTCTGGCAACCTCCTTTCCGCCTCCCTGAACCTCCTTATGGGCTACCTCGTCCTCCAGTTCCTATCGGCCGAGGCCTACGGCAGGTACGGGGTGGTTGTGGACCTCCTCAACATGCTCGCCCTCGCCCTCGGCTCCCTATACACCAACGCCCTACAGAGGTACGTCGCCCTCTACCGGGCCTCCAACAGGGAGGGGCTGCTGTCCGGAATCCTAACTACCGCCCTCTCCTACGCCCTACTATCCTCTCTCCTCGTCTTCCTTCCCGCCGCCCTGTTCCCGGAGGTCGTAGCCCGGTACCTCTTGAGGGACGTAGCCTACGCCCCCTTCGTAAGGCTGTACGCCTTCGCCGTTCCCTTTATGGTCTTCTCCTCCTACCTCTCCGCCTTTATGAAGGGGATGGGGATGTTTGCGAGGGTAGGGCTGTTTGACCTGGCCCTCCCTACGGTCGTCAGGTCCCTCGTCCTCCTCGTCGGTCTCCCGGCGTTTCCCGGCTACGGGGCGGAGGTGGCCACCCTCTCCAACGTCTTCAAGTTTCTCTCCAACTTCCTCTGGAACTCCTTAGCATCGGGTAGGATGGTCCTAAGGCTCCTCCGTCTTCCCCGCAAGGAGTACGAGGTGGGGGAGTGGACGAGGTACAGCCTGTTCGTCTGGGGTCGCTACGCCCTCTCCATCCTATCCGACAACATCAAGACCGTCTTCGTCGGCTCCCTCAAGGGGGCAGTGCAGGGGGGGGTCTTCAAGGTGGCCTTCCTCATCCTGTCCCCAGTCTATATGCTTGAGACCTCCCTCGTGAACGTCCTCTTCACCCGCCTTTCGGAGGCCATCGGCGAGGGGAGGGACGTGAGGAAGGCCGTCCACACCTACACCCTCTACATCCTCTGGGCGGAGATGGGCTTCGGCGCCCTCCTCATAGCCGTTGGCCCGGCCATCCTACACTTCTTCGGTAAGGGGTACGAGGCGGCCTCCCCTCTCCTCGTTTTGATACTCCTATCCTACGTCCTGAACGCCGCCTCCTCCGTCCACAGGGTCTTCCTCCTATCCGTAGGCAGGAGCGACCTCATCCTCGTCATCCATGGCATAAACGCCGCCGTCTCCGTATTCGCCGGCTTCCTCTTGGTTAAGGCCCTCGGCACGGTAGGGGGCGCCTACGCCTTCATAATGGAGGGGGCGGTAAGCTCTGCTGTCGCCTTCCTGTTCTATCGCCTGAATACGGGCAGTTCCCCCATAGATAAAAAAACGGCGACCACCCTGCTCTTCGCGGTGGCCGCCGCACTGACCTACTACTACCTCAAAGGAGGGTAGCCTTTACCGTCTTCTCCGGGACACCGCTTAGGGCGATGGAAACCGGGCAGTTGTCCTTGGCGGTCTCGGCGTACTTTTTGAAGGTCTCGGCGTCTATGCCGGGGACCTTCCCCTCAACCTCCAGGTCTATGCGGGTTATACGGGGACCCTCCTCCTTCAGCTCAAGGGAGACGGTAGCCCTTGTGCGCAGCTCTTCGGGTTTGTAGCCGTCCTTCTCAAGGATGGCGGACAGGAACATCGTGAAACAGCCGGCGTGAGCGGCTGCTATGAGCTCCTCCGGGTTGGTTCCCTCCCCCTCCTCAAAACGTGAGGAGAAGGAGTACTGCCCCTCAAAGACACCGTCGCCTACCACCATCTTACCCTTGCCATCCTTCAGGCCGCCGTACCATACGGCTGCGGAGCTTCTCTTTATCGCCATATGCGCCTACCTCCTTTTTCTGACTTGTTAGGTCAGGATTATACGGGTGGAACGGGCAAGCAGTGCGTGTTCAACGAATGGAGGGATCGGGGATATTGGGTGGCCTCCCAAAACGATTAGGTCTCTCGCCCGTTTCTCCATCGTCCTTGGAAGCCGTCTCCTACGACTTCAAGCGAGTTGCCGCTTTGGTATTTCACCGATGAGGATATGGCCTACCGATCGCACTTACGGGAAATTTCGCCCCTGAACTCCTACCTTACTCCTTACTTATGGACGTACCGTTAAGGAATGACCGCCGATTTCCCTTTAAGCCCTATCAGAAGGATAGCCTCCACCAGTTCCGGAAGGGGAAGATCCGAGTACTACATCGTACCATCCCGATTCCCACTACGGAATTTCAACAACGCCGAGACGCCCCGACGGTGATCGTACTGTGCCGATGGAAAGCCCACCGTTTGAGGTGCGTTGGGTAGGAAAGCAAATCTACAAACTTGCACCTATACTTCAGTAAGCCGATAGTTGCACTTTAAGATCTTTGTACTTTCCATTAACGGATTTTGTGGGAAAGATTCACTTCTGCGATACGAGAAAATCCATACCGATGGACCCTAAAGGTAGTCATTGCCCAGTCTGCAGAATACCACCGATTTGAATATCACCCTATTTTTACGAATGAAATGTCGTATTGCGGAAAGAACGGTATAATTGAAGATTTCGGTAGAACCTCAAGGTCCTCGCAGTCCCTCCCTTCCAGCCGGAAAGGGTGATTGGGATGTTCCGATATGATAGCCCCCTCCAACCTTAAAATGAAGGCTTTATGCTCGGAGAAAAGATAAGGGTAGAGAACGGAAAGCTCGTAGTTCCCGACACCCCTGTGATCCCCTTCATAGAGGGAGACGGAACGGGACCGGAGATAATGGCCTCCGTCCGCAAGGTAGTGGATGCGGCCGTTGAAAAGGCCTACGGTGGGAAGAGGAAGATAGTCTGGAAGGAGCTTCTGGCCGGTGAGAAGGCCATAAGGGAGGTGGGTGAGCCTCTGCCCAAGGATACGGTGGAGGCCATAAGGGAGCATTACGTCGCCATAAAGGGACCCCTTACCACGCCGGTCGGAGGCGGGTACAGGAGCCTAAACGTCGCCCTCCGTCAAATGTTGGACCTCTACGCCAACATTAGGCCCGCCAAGTACTACCCCGGAGTTCCCAGCCCCCTCCGCTACCCGGAGAGGGTTAATATGGTGGTCTTCCGTGAGAACACCGAGGACGTGTATGCCGGCATAGAGTGGAAGATGGGTACCCCGGAGTGCGAGAAGGTGCGCCGCTTCCTGAACGAGGAGATGGGTACCGACATACCCGAGGACGCCGGCATAGGGGTCAAGCCCATATCCAAGTTCCGCAGCCAGAGGCTGGTGAGGAAGGCCATAGAGTACGCCATAGCCCACGGCTACCCCACCCTCACCCTGATGCACAAGGGCAACATAATGAAGTACACGGAGGGAGCCTTCAGGGACTGGGGGTACGAGCTGATAAGGGAGAAGTACGCCGACTACGTCGTCTTTGAGGGCGAAGGGGAGCGCACCGAGGGGAAGGTCTTCGTGAACGACCGCATAGCCGACAACATGTTCCAGCAGATACTCCTCCGCCCGGACGAGTACGGCGTCATCGCCACCACCAACCTCAACGGGGACTACATATCCGACGCCCTCGCCGCCCTCGTTGGCGGTCTTGGAATGGCCCCCGGCGCCAACGTCGGAGACTATCACGCCCTCTTTGAGCCGGTCCACGGCTCCGCCCCCAAGTACGCCGGAAAGAACGTTATAAACCCGACCGCCGGTATCCTCGCTGCCAAGTTGATGCTGGAGCATATAGGGTGGAAGGAGGCGGCCGAGAGGATAGACAGGGCGGTGGCCAAGACCATATCCGAGAGGAAGGTGACCTACGACCTCGCCCGCCACATAGGGGTTGAACCCCTCTCCACGACGGAGTACACGGACGCCCTGATTGAAAACCTGTAGTGTTCAGGAAGATCCTGGCATACTTTGACGGCTCCCCCGCCGGGAGGAGGGCGGTTAAGGTGGCCATATACCTCGCGGGTATCACGGGGACGGACCTCCTCGTCATATCCTCCATAAACCCGGTGGATGAGCTGGATACGGGCTTCCTGGAGTACGAGGAGGACATAGAGAAGGGCCTCAAATCCTTGATGGAGGATGCCCAGGAGTCGGGAATAAACATGGAGAGCCGCATCCTCTTCGGCTCGCCGGAGGACGCCATAGTCAAGACCATAGACTCCGAGCATCCGGACCTCGTCGTCCTACCTCTGATTTACCCCGCGGCCCGTACCTTCTTCGGTAGGGGGGAGCCTCTCCATGCCAAACTAACGAGCATATACCCCGACAGGGGTATCTCCTTCCTAGTGACGACCTTGGAGGAGCATTAGGGACCGGCCGTACAATAGCGACCTATGAAGGCCCCGAAGATGAAGACCATCAACTGGATCCTGTGGGGATTGGCCGTCATCAGTATCCTCGCCGCCTTTTACCTCACGACCGTAGGGGAGAAGGTGATCTCCACCGTCCTATTCGTCCTCGGCTACGCCGTTTTCCCTGTAGCGGCCATCCTGGTGAAGAAGGACCCCTTTGAAGACGAGGAGATATGAAGGTACTCGTAATATCGGACACCCACATACCCCACAGGGCGATGGCCCTACCTAAGGAGTTCTACGAGAGGGTGGAGGAGGCCGACCTCATCATCCACGCTGGCGACTTCACGACCCTGTCCGTCCTAAGGGAGATGGAGGCCCATAGGCCGGTATTGGGGGTCGCCGGCAACATGGACGACCCCGACATCTGGAGCCTTCTCCCGGAGCTTAGGGTGGAGACCCTTGAGGGCGTCAGGATAGGGATATACCACGGGGTGGGTTCCCCCCTCGGCATAGAGAAGCGGGTATTGGAGAAGTTCAGGAGGGAGGGGATAGAGACGGACCTGATAATCTTCGGCCACAGCCACCGGTGGTTCTACGGTAAGGTAGATGGGGTGACGATGCTGAATCCCGGCTCGGCCACCGATAGGGTTATGGCCGGTCGGAGATCCTTCGCCATACTTACGGTTGAGGGGGGGAGGTTTGAGGTGGAGAGGGTGGAAGTGGAGTAGTCATCACTCTTTCCCTTTTGAGGCGTAGGGACACTCACGACGGAGGGGGCAGATTTCACACCTTGGGTTTATGGGTTTGCATATCGCCTGACCGAACCCCACGAGGTAGCGGTTCACCTCCCCCCACATCCTACGGGGGAGGTTCTCCATAAGGAACCTCTCAACGTCCTCCGGTTTCTTGGCGTCCGGTAGGAGTTGCCACCTCTCCTTGATTATCCTGAAGACGTGGGTATCCACGCCCACGGCTGGTTTGCCGAAGGCGTTGTAGAGGACTATGTTGGCCACCTTCCTACCCACCCCTCTGAACTTCAGTAGCTCCTCAAGGGTATCCGGTACCCTCCCACCGTACTCCTCAACTATCCTACAGGCGGCCTCCTTTACGTTGCGAGCCTTCTGCCGGTAGAAACCGAGCGGTTTGAGGATCCTCTCTATCTCCTCTAAGGGCATAGAGCATAGGGCTTCGGGGGTGGGGGCTTTACGCAGGAGTTCGGCCGCCACCCTGTGGGTTACCTCGTCCCTCGCCCGAACGCTCAACATCGTAGTTATCAGGGCGTGGAAGGGGGACTTCCCTTTGACTTTTTTCATAAGTTTCACGGGGGCCTCCTCCTCGGAGAGTTTCTCGTACGTGTCCTTGACCACCTTTACGAACTTCAGGAGACGACTCTTACGGTCCATCGGATGAGATTGTAAGGCGTTCGGCCGGTCGGGACCGCCTCCCGTAAGGGCCGAAACTTACTGTTTTTGACCTAAACCCCCTTTAGAATGCCCACATCTTCCCCATAAGCCTCAAAAATCCGATTTTTAATCCGTTATATACGAAATCGGTTGCAACGTTAAGATTGGTGAGTATGATCTCCGCTTCCGTTGTGATCCGTTCCTACAAGTACGAGTCTTCCAACCTTAAGTAATGGACTGGTTACCTTTAGGCAAAATGCGGATTTTTAGTTTTAAACCCGATTTTCAGCATAAATACGTAGAAATTTGCAAATTCGGAATATAAAAGTGACGTTGAATGCGGCATAATCGTCCCACCTCCGCACCGGCCTTTCCTGTTCAGAATCTTTCAGCATGATTTCGGTATTTGGTGGGTAGAATATGATAAATGTTGGTAGAAATATGAGAAATTATGTACTAAAGACCCAACAATTCTGAAAATTCCTGTCAATTAGGTTGTATATGATTTGATTCAAAATTTTCCACAAAAAATGCAAGAATCCCGAATTAGTCCCACAGTTTTATGAAAGGTAATGGGGTGATCCTTTGAAGCTCAACTTTTTCAGTTCTTGAAAGTGCGGGCGGATGGATGCGGCGTCGACCCGCGTATAAGTTATCTCCCCCACCAGCGTAATACCGATTCCAAATTTGAAGCAGGCCCGCCCGACAAGGTACAGACCAGTATGGCGTCAGGTGGCAGACAGGCGATCCCCTCTCGGTGATACCGGAGAACCGATAAACCTCACCCTTGGCAGTGGAGGGCCTTCCTTACGGAGGGAGAACCCGTAACGTCGCAGGGGGTTATGTTGCCGTTGTTCTTAGCCTTAGGGTCCGCCCCGTGGGAGACCAGATAGGCCACGACGTCCTCATAGCCCACGACGGCGGCGTAGTGTAGGGGAGTGTTGCCGTCCTCATCCCTAGCGTTGGGGTCGGCCCCAGCCTCTATGAGGATCTTAACCACGGGGAGGTGGCCCCGGAGTACGGCCAGATGGAGGGGGGTCCTACCTCTGCCGTCCCTCACGTTAGGGTTGGCACCGGCCTTTAGGAGGTAGAGGACCACGTTCTCCTTACCGTTCAAGGCGGCGATGTGTAATGGGGTCTCACCGCTCTTTCCCCTGTACTCTACGTTGGAGGGGGACTCCTCCACCCAGCACTTTACGGCCTCTAAGTTCCCGGAAGCGGCCGCATCCAAGGGGTCCCCGTACGGACACGCCAAAACGAACGCCAGAACCATCACTACGCTATTCTAAGGGGGGTCAGATGTCGTAGAACATAGCCGCCAGGTTTTCCCTCACCCGCCTTATCCTGAAGAACTGGAGCGAGAGGCCGTACTTCTTCAGCTTGGAATCTATCTCCCTCTTCATCTCCTTGAGGAGCCTCCCCCTCTCCCTATCCCTTTCGCTGAAGTTATACATCGTCTTGAAGCCCCTTCTCCTGTACTCACCGTAGAGGCGCAGCAGCCGCACTATCTCCGCCCTGTCCCTACGGTCTATCCCGTACTCCTTGAGGTAGCTTACGACGAAGGAGTAGTCCTCCTCGTAGTGATACAGCCACCCCTTGTAGTCCGCCCCCCAGACTCCGAGTTCCTTCAGAAGGGGTAACCTCTTGGGTGATAGGACACCGAAGACGAAGAGCCAATCCGGGGAGAACTCCCTCTTTATCTCCGAGACGAGCCTCTCCACCTCGCAGCAGCCGTCCCTCCGCAGACCGAGGAAGTTGCTCCTCCCGCTCCTGCTCAACATCCCCCCTATGGCGATGTACCTGTACCCCATGTTAAGGAGGGCCTCGTACCCCTTGAGGTAGTCGTCCAAGGTGTTGCCCTGAACCACACCCACGAGGTTGAAGGGGTAGTTTCCTCGCTCGTATATGCGGATGGCCTTGCGGGCGCTCTCCAAGGTGGATTGGGGGTCGTGGAAGAAGTCTATTATGGCCCCGTACTGGGCGTTAAGTTCGGTATACCTCTTGAACAGGAGGGTGTAGGATACCCGCCTGTCCTTTGAGAAGATGCCACTGTCGGCGAACTTCACTATCCGCTTGGCCATCTCTTCGTCCGTACCCTCCGCCTCCTCCATGTACCTCGCCCTGGTGCCGTAAGGAAAGCGGGCAAACTTCTCGGAGAAGCGGCTGGAGGTGTACGCGTGGGTCAGTATCCCGAAGACCTTGTCCGGAAGCATAAGGAAGAACCCCTTCAGGATTTCAAGGGATATGGGTCTGTCGGCCACAAAGAAAGGTATCATATCAACCGGCCAACTCTTTCAGTATCCCTTCCACCTTCCGTATGTCTCCCATGTTGGCGTACCCCACCTCAACCAAGGAAATGCCGAGGGTGGCGCAGGCCCGCCTGATGCAACGCAGGTAGGGCTTCCCAGCACCGCCACGGTAGAAGACCACGACCTCCGGGGCCAACTTCCGGAGTTTCCTAACGATGGAAGGTAAAAGCTCCTCACACCGTCCATCGTCCATCAAGTGGTCGTAAGGCTCCAAGATTTCCTCCGATTCCACCAGACCGTATCCGGCGCTCAAGATGGCGTACCCCACTCCGACCCTATCGGCCACCTTTTTAAGGTACCTTATACGGGAGGACCTATAGAGCCTCCAAGCGGGTGCAGGTTCCCTCTCCTTACTCCTACCGCAGGCCGTCACGAGGAGTACCCGCATTCGGCCGGGGATTATATATCCGAGCCGTTTCCACCTTTATAATGCCCCATTATGCTGTTTCTGACCGCCCAGATCCTTGCCGGTAGGCCATTTTGGTCCCTTGAGGCCCAATCCTACACTTTGCCCTCCCTCCTCTCCCCGCCCCTTAACACCGACTACGATGTCAGGGCCTACGGTTTCAGGGTGGGACGAGGATATTACTTTGAGGATTGGCTCGGGTTCTACGCCTCCTTCGGCGGAGGCGTTGGCAGGGGCCACTTTACGTTCTACACCCCGTGTCCGTCCGGGGATACGGTGATGTACTACCTGGACTACAACGTCGTACCTATGGAGATGGCCTTCGGTCTAACCTACGTACCCATCGCCATGGAGGATGTGATCGTAAGGGTCAGTACGGAGGTCTCCATCACCCAAGTTCTGGGGGCTTACAGACTTTTAGCCAACGTTCTCTCCGACGGGTACTACACGGCCCCCGATGAGGTCCCCTCCCACTCCCTGAACAGCAGTTTCTTTACCGTCCCCCTCCGCTTCGGAGGGGAGTACTTCCTCCGGGACAACCTCTCCGTCGGCTTGGAGTATGGCCTCCAGGTCCTCCGGGTCTTCTCCTTTAAGACTACCATAGAGGGTAAGCAGGACACCTACGTATTCTACGACTTCCTAAGGCGGGAGGAGAGCCTGAAGCTGAGGGTCACCTTCTACCTCTGAGAGGTCCTCTCGTATATGGCGAGGACGTTTCCGAAGGCCGTCTCCCGGACCGTTATCTCTCGCATCCCTCCCACCTCTTCCATCAGTCTCCTGACGTCCCCTACGGCGTACAGGCACACCTCCCCCGTTATCCGGAACCTCTCCGCAACGTCTCCCCTAAGACGACCGTACCTCCGTTCAACTGGCAGGTGGGCGTAGGGATAGACCTCACCGATGGGAGAGTTGAGACCGGAGAAGGAGAGGAAGAACCTCCCTCCGGGTAGGGTACGGTTCTTCAGGAGCTTCAGGACCTTGACGGCCTCACCGAACTTCAGGTGGTGTAGTACCCTCTCGGCCACCACTATCCCTATCCCTTCGGGTACGTCCCTGTACCTCAAGTCCCTGACGTCCTTCAGGTGAAACTCCACCCCCTCCATGCCGAAGCAACCCTTGAGACGCCGGTAGTGAGGGGCCAGCGAGGGGTCGTGGTCGTAGAGGTAGCACCTGAAACCGAGTAGGGACATTACGGCGGCGAGCCTACCCTTACCCGCCCCCACCTCAACGTAGAGCCGCGAGGGGGCGGCCCCCGAAAGGGCGAACCTTACGACCTCCTTACCGAGGCTACTGACCCTCTCGGCCCCTACGTCTATCCCCTCTCCCATAAAAAAAGAGGGGGCCGGGAGGCCCCCCGTACTTCCCTACTTGTTGGGCGGTAGGTCGTCCCAGCGACGGAGTTCGTAGTCCTTCCGAAGCGGGTGGCCCTTGAACCCCTCCCAGAGGAGTATCCTCTCAAGGTTCGGGTGTCCGGCGAACCTTATGCCGAACATATCGTACACCTCCCGCTCGTGCCAGTTGGCCCCCTTGTAGATGTGGGAGACGGAGGGGACGGCCTCCCCGTCGTCTACGGCCACCTTGAAGCGTATCCGGTCCTTATGGTGGGTGGAGTAGAGGTGATAGACCACCTCAAACCTCTTGTTGTGGGGTAGGGGGGTGGCCTTCCACCCCAGGTAGTCCACGGCCGTTATATACACGAAGAGGTCAAAGCCGAGGACGT
>WGAN01000101.1 GCA_015494805.1 Caldifarciminota bacterium | reverse complement strand
TAAAGAGCGCCGTCTTCTACTTCCCGGAGGATGGCACCGCCCGGTACCCCGACACCGTAACCCTCCGGGGCCGGAGGCACGTAGAGGAACTGGGGAAGAGGAGGGGAATCCTCATCTTCGTGGCCGCCCACCCCCTGGCGAGGGCCTTCAGGCCCTGCTCCCTTGACCCGGAGATTCCCAGACTCCTGTCAGGGTTCGGGGGGAGGATCGTAGCCGTAAAGATGGCCCTGACGGGCGGAGGGGAGGTGCTTCTGATGGACGGGGACCTGCCCATCGCTCCCCCTTAGACTTAAGGGTATGGAAAGGAGGGTATTTCAGGCTAAGGACGGCTGGTTGAGGGTTAAGTTCGTCCTCACGGTGGAGGATGGCAGGGTGAGGGACGTTGAGTACACGGCCGCGAGGTGCAAAACCCTAAGGGGGCTGGCCGAAAGTCTAAAGGAAGCCTTACTCGGCGTTGAGGAGGGGAGGATAGGGGAGGTGGTACGTCGCACCTTGGAGGCTGCGGATCTGCCGGAGAACAGGGAGAACCGTAGGAGGCTCCTCCTGAAGGCCTTCGGTCTAAGCGATGGCTAAGAGGTACGGCCTCAACAAGGGGGAGATCCTCCGCCACAGGAGGGAGATAAGGTACGCCTTCCGCAACTCAAGGACGGTACTCTCCTCCGATTACCTCGTCATCAGGTACGCCCCCTATGGACAGAGGAAAGTCCTCTTCGCCGTTGAGCGGAAGGTCAGGAGGGCCGTCCGGAGGAACAGGATAAAGCGGAAACTCCGGGAGCTGTACCGCCTGAACAGGGATAGGTTCCCCGTCGGCATCTGGATCCTCATAGGCAAGGGTAAACTGGCAGACTTGAGGGGGGAGCCACCGGTGGATTGGGAGGCGGTGAGGGAGGCCCCCGATCGGGCTTAAAATACAGGTGATGCTCCTCATCGCCCTATCTCCGGTTAGGTGTGCCGCCCGGATACCCTACAGCCGTAAAGTCCCGTTTCTGGTCAAGAGGTTAAACAGGTGCGGTAAAAGCGACTACGAGAAGGCTCTGGCCACCTACACCTGGGTGGCGAGGAACATAAGGTACGACACCCGCGCCCTGTGGGACACATCCTACTTTGCCACCACGGACCCGGAAGGCGTTCTGAAGAAGCGTAAGACCGTATGTGAAGGGTACGCCAACCTTATGGTCCATCTCCTCCGTAAGATGGGGATAGTGGCCTACGTAATCGTCGGTACGGCGAAGAACTACTCCGACCTGAAGCACCCAATTAACGCGGGCGGCCACGCCTGGGTGGTCTTCTACTCCGAGGCCAAGGGGAGGTGGGTACTGGCCGATCCCACGTGGGGTTCGGGGTACGTATCCAAGGATAGCAGGCGATTCTACCCCCACTTTGACCTCTTCTACTACGACGTCTCCCCGAAGGCCCTCATATACACCCATTACGCCGAGAAGATAAGATGGAGTAGGATGGACGACCTGATACCGAACTTGAAGGCCTACAGGATATGGAAGGGAAGGGAGATAACCAAGGAGCAGTTTCTGGCCATGCCCTGCCCCTCGGAGAGGTTCATAAAGAAGGGGTTCGTCTTCCTCGGTCCGGACAGCTCCGTCCTAAGCCCCAACTTCTTCGGCCGGTACGACTTAGAGATGCGTGGGCCTAAGGGCTACGTCTTCTACGTCAAACCCCTTGGCAAACGCCTCCGCCAACCCCTCCACTACCTCTGGGTGGATACCCTACCCTCCGACACCCTAACCTACCGGATACACATCCTATGGCCGGACACCGGCCTATACGTAGTTGAGGTTTGGATGAAGGACCTCAAGACGAAGAGGGAGGATTTGGCCTTCACCAAGTACTTCAGCAGCCGCACCTCCTACTGGATTCAGGATATGGATTACCCGTACGGCGAGGGGTTCGTGAAGGTGTACGACCGCTTCTACAGGATGGGAGCCTACCTCTACGGCCCCATAAACGGATACTTCCTAAAGGGGGATACGGCGACGTTGCAACTGAAGGTTCCGGGAGCCAAAAAGGTCTGGGCTGTCAGTGGGGGGAGGAGGTTCCCCATACGTAGGGAGAAGGGGGACGTCTTCAAGGGGAAGTTCAAGGCCATCGGCCGGAGCGTAACCGTATGGGCTGACGGTAGGCTCCTCTTGAGGTACTCCGTCCTTGAGCGGTGACCTACCTGACCCTCCGGTACAGGACGAACTGCTTCCCCTCGTGGATGGGGAGGTAGCCGTCGGGGATACTCCGGCACTCCCCTCGGCTCACCAACAGGAAGGGAGAACCGTCCCGCCGGGTCATACTCAACATAAACGCCCTCTCCATACCGGCAAACATACTCCAGTTCCCGTACAGTCCCCTTGGGCATACGGAGAGGTACTCGTGGTGCTTTAGGTTGAGGTGTAGGGGGTTCTCAACGAAGTCCCTGTAGAAAGGCTCGTAGCCCCCCTTCCCAGTCCCCGCGAACCTAAGGGCCACGGGTAGGGCCGCAAGCAGGAATATGATGCCCGTAGGTAGGGCCAACCTATCCACCGGTCGCCAAGACTCCAACCTCCTAAGGGCGGGACGGAAGAGGGAGGTCAGGAAGAGGGCGTAGATGAACAGGGAGGGATGGAGGTAGAAACGGGCCTGTTTGAGGCTCAACATTATGGGGAGGCTGCCGGAGAGGGCGAGGAGGAGGAGGCCGAGGGTACGTCCGTCCCACTCCACCCACACCTCCCGTTTCAGGTGGAGGAGAAAGGATAGGGGGATGAGGAAGAGGGAGGGGAAGGCCATCTCCGTAGCGATGGCGTAGAGGATGTAGAGGCGGGAGGGGGCGGGGTTCTCCCCCCCGGTTACGCTTCTGAAAATCTGGTGGTGGAGGTACTCCGAGAAGAAGTGCCGCACCTCCGGAAGGAGCATCAAGAGGGCGAAAGATAGGGAGAAGGCAACTACGCTCAAGAGGAAGGGGGCCAGCCTCTTCTTAGGGGACGGAGACGGTAAGAGGAGGGGGGAGACCAAGGGGAAGGTCCCAACCGGACCCTTGACGAGGAAAGCGGCGAGGACGGATAGGCCCGCAGGGATACCGTAGTACGGGCGGCGGAGAGAGAGGGTGTAGAGGATCAGGGCGAGTAGGACGAAGGAGGTCATAGTGTTCTCCAGGAGGCCGTTCCTAATGACCCAACGGTAGGAGTGGAAGGAGACGAGGAGGAGAAGGGGCGCCCAGAAGCCGGGGTCCCCGTACCTGCGGATGGAACGGTAGAGGAGGTAGAAGAGGAGGAGGTTCAAGGAGGCTACGGCGTAGGTAAATGCCTTATCCACCCACAGGTGATCCCCAAAGAGGCGGTAGGCGACGGACTGGAGCCAGAAGCCCAGAGGGGGGTGGCCGTAGAACTCCCTCCCGATGGTCAGGCTGTAGGCGGGCTTCCAGAGGGTGCCGAAGCCGATGGCGAGGTTGCGGGAGACGGCGGCGTAGGTTAGGCCGTCAAAGAACATTCCGAAAGAGAACAGATAGGGCGACATAAGAAGAATCAGCAGGGACAAGACGAGGAAGGTTAGGCGTCGGGTCCTCCGGGATTCCTCCATCTTATCACACCACCGTAGAAGAGTAGGAGCCATACGATCGGGGCGAGGTTGCGTATGAAGAGGGGGAAGGGTTGGAGGAGGGCGAAGAGGAAGGTCATAACGAGGACGGATAGGGCGAGGCTGTTCCCTGCTACCCTAAGGGCCACAAAGGCGAAAAGGAGGAGGAAGGTCGTAAGGCCCACTATACCGGTCTCGCTAAGGACGTGGAGGAACACGTTGTGAGGGTCTACGTTCCCCACCCACTTGACGCACAACCTATCGGGTAGTTTTCCCTCCCTGCACTCCGACTCCCACTCCTCCCGGAACCTTCCCAACCCTATACCCGTTAGCGGTTTCTCCTCCCACATTTCCAAGGAGGACTCCCACATCAATACCCTTATCATCTCGTACCCCTTCCCCCTCAAGACGTCTATCGGTGGTTTGTAGCCTATCCCTCCCTCAACCCTCACGAGCTTACTCTTGATGTGATCCCTGACCTTTATGAAACCCCTCAAGGCGTAGGGAGAGGCGAACAGAAGGGCAACGGAAAGGGCGGCGAGGGATAGGTGGGGCAGCCACCTTTTACGCTCCAAGAACCCCTTCATCAGGAGGGTGGAGAACAGGGACCCCAGAGCCGCCCTGGAGAAGGTAAAGGAGGCCACTACGGTTGATAGGACGGCCATCCCCGTTTCCCCGTAATGGGTTAGGATCAGGGAGAACAGGGCGAACAGGAAGCCGGTTATGTTGGCGTGGATGTTGAAGGGATTGAACCGGACCCAACCGAAGAAGTAGAAGTAGGGAACCAGGAGAAAAGCCCCCACTACGGTTAAAGCCTTCGCCCCCGTCCTATACACCCAAGGTACGTTCGGCTCGTAGGCCAAGATGAGGGGCAAGATCCACAGGTAGGCTATCATCTGGATGCTCTCCCTAAGGGGTACGGCCCTGTGAGGGGATAGGAGGGCCGACAGCAGTACGGAGGTGATGAAGAGACCGGAGAGGAGATAGTACGTAGAGTTCCGTCTTATCAGGGTCAGGGTCTCCCTCCTACGGAAGACGAGGGCGGAGGCGCCGACGAGGGCGAAGACCACGTCCACCGGTGAGATATGAACGATGAGTCTTCCCAACTCCACGAACGGGTTCAGGACGTTCAGGACGATGAGGAGAAGCCCTATCAGTAGAGCGGTTTCAACAGGGCGAACTCTGTCCATACGTAGTACCTCCATACGGGTCTAACGTTCAGGCGAACGAAGGGCGGTTCCGGTACTATCCTCTCCACCACCCCCACGACCACACCTGGGTGATCGTAGGCCACTAAGGTATCGCCCACCTTGACGTCCGCCGCCTCCGGCAGGAACCTTACTGCGGGTATTCTACCCCCTTTCAACGTCCCCCACACCCCGGACCTTAGGTCAAACACCCTTATGTAGAACTCTCCGGAGTGCAGGGTCAGGGCCTCCCCGGTCCTCCCTATCGTCGTCATCACCCTACCCACCAAGCCGACCGCCCAGAGGAGGTCCCCAGGGGCGGGGAGGGTGTCGCACCTGACGGTGACCCTCTCCGGGTAATAGGGTGATGAGGCTTCCAAGAGGTGGCACCGGCCCTTGTACCGTACAGGGAAACTGGAAGCCGTATCTACGGGGTTCACCACCACGACCTCCGATCTACTCCTAAGGAGTTCGTCCCTCTGAAGACGGAGCTCCGTTAGTGTGTATATCCAGGCCCTCACACCGAAGAAGGGGGAGAGGAGGTTAGGGAGTCCAAGCCAGAAGGCCCCCTCCTTGACGAAGGGAAAGAGGAATGAAAGGGAGACAAAAAGCGCCAGGACCTCCCACCTGTTGAGGTCCATCTTCAACCGGGGGGGGAACATATCACCTACTGGCCGCCACCAACAGCTTCTTGTACTCCGGGTTCCTGTCTATGTTCTCAAGGACTATACCCGCCCCCCTGGCTACGCTCTCGTACGGGTTCTCCGCCCTTATGAACTTCACTCCCGTCTCCTCCTCCAGACGCCTGTCCAACCCCTCTATGGTGGAACCTCCCCCCGTCAGGTATATCCCCTCCTCAAGGACGTCCCTAACGACGGATGGCTCCGCCATATCCAGGACCTTCCTGATAGCCTGGGCGAGGGAGTCTATCACCCCCTTGAGGGCCTCCTTTACGTCAGACGACTTCACCACTATCTCCGTGGGCTTCCGGGAGAAGACCTCCCACCCCCTTATCACCATCTCATCGTTCCGATCGCCATAGACGTCCCCAATCTTTATCTTTATCTCCTCGGCTATGTTCTCGTCTATGGCTATGTTGTAGACCCGGCGGATGTAGTCCGCTATAGCCTCGTTCATCTCGTCCCCGGCTACCCTTATGGGCTGTTTGGCCACCACACCGGCGAGGGAGATGATGGCGATCTCGGAGGTTCCACCTCCTATATCCACTATCATATGGCCCTGCGGCTCAAAGACGTTCAGGCCTATACCGACGGCGGAGGCGACCGGTTCCTCTATCAGATAGACCTGGTTGGCCCCTACGCTCTTGGCGGCGTCTATGGTGGCCTTACGCTCAACGTCGTTGGCCCCGGAGGGGATGGCCATCAGCATAGTCGGGTTGGCTATGAAGTTCTTTATCACCCTCTTGCGGAACTCGGCGAGCATCATCTGGACGTACTCAAGGTTGTGTATGACTCCGTCCTTTATCGGACGTTTGGCTATGAGGCCCTCGTGGGTCTTGCCGAGCATACGCTTGGCGGCGTCGCCTACGGCCACCACCTCCTTGGTGTTGGCGTCCAGAGCGATGACGGAGGCCTCCCGTAGGACTATCCCTTCACCCTTGAGGTATATCAGGGTAGTGGAGGTTCCCAGATCTACGGCTATCTCCGGCTTGAAGAAGGTCACCAAGTTCCGGAGGAATCCCCTCAATCCTCTATCTCCTCAACCTCTATGTACCGCCTTACCTTCTCAACCTGCCCGCGGATGGCGGGGACGTCCTTATGGATCACCGTCTGACCTATCCTCCTCAAGCCGAGGGAGCGGATGATCCTCTTCGTCTTCTTGCTCTTGTCTATGAGGCTACGCTTCAACGTTATCCGGAGCTTTCTCATCCTTCACCTCCTCCTTCGCCGTAGGCCTTACCCTCTTCTTCTTCCCCCTGGCGCTTAGAACCTCGTCGGGACTCCGCATCATAGATAGGGCCTTTATGGTGGCGTAGAGGGCGTTTATGGGGTTGGTGGAGCCGATGAGCTTGGTGAGTACGTTCCGGTAGCCGGCGGCCTCCAAGATGGCTCGCACCGGCCGGGAGGCTATGATACCCGTACCGGGGGAGGCGGGCTTTATCAGGAGCTTCGTGGCCTTGAACTTGACCTGTATGTCGTGGGGTACGGTCCCCCTCCAGACGATGGCCCTTATCATATTCTTCTTGGCCCTACGGATGGCCTTCTGAATGGCGTCGGGGGTCTCCTGGGCCTTACCGTGGCCCACGCCCACTCGCCCGTTTCCGTCCCCTACGACCACCCAGGCGTCTATGTGAAACTTACGCCCTCCGGAGGTCATCTTGGACGTGCGCCTTATGATCACCGTAGTTTCAATCAGTTGCTCTTCCATCCTTCACCTCCTTTTAAAAGATGAGTCCGCCCTCTCTGGCGCCCTCGGCCAGAGCCTTAACGCGGCCGTGATACTTGTACCCGGCCCTGTCAAACACCACCTTGGTTATGCCCTTCTCTTTGGCCCGCTGGGCTATGAGCTTACCCACCTCGCGAGCCTGCTCCGTCTTCTTCATACCCTTTATCTTCTCCCTTATCTCCGGAGATAGGGTGGAGGCACCCGTTATGACTATGGAAGACTTGAAGGGCGGGTCCAGGACTATCTGGGCGTATATGTGCTTGTTGGACCTGAACACTACGAGGCGGGGTCTCTCCGGCGTCCCCTCCACCTTCTTTCGCACCCTAAGGTGCCTCCTCTTCCGCCTCTTGAGGCGGTACTCGGTCTTTCTCCTTTCAGATACGTACCTCATAGCAAACCCCCTTATACCTTGGTCTTCTTCGTGGGCTTGAGGACTATCACCTCGTCGGCGTAGCGGATCCCCTTACCGGTGTAGATGTTCGGCTCCTTTATGGACCGTATCTGGGCGGCGACGAGGCCGACAAGCTCCTTGCTGGTGCCACTTACGATAACCGTATCCACGCCCTTGACCTCGGCCTTGACGTACTTCCGGTACTCCTCCGGGACCTTGTAGTACACCGGATGGGAGTACCCCACCGTAAAGACGAACCTGTCCCCCTCCAACCTGACACGGTATCCGGTGCCTACGACCTTCAGCTCCTTGCGGTACCCTTCGGTCACCCCTTTGATGGCGTTGGATAGGTGGCGGTAGATGGTACCCGGTAAGGCCTTGGCCAACTTACGGTCGGGCTTGGGGACGCTCTTGGGGTCTATAGGTTTCACCCATATCTCCTTGTCCTTTACCTCAACCTCAACCATCGGGGGAACGAAGACCTCCATCTCCCCCTTCGGTCCCTTGAAGTGGAAGATCTTCCCCCTCACCATCTCGCCCTTGAACTTCCCCTCTCCCTCCTTGACCTCCAGCTGAACTCCAGAAGGTAAGACTATGGGTTTCTTTATGAGCCTTGACATATTTCCCCCCTTAGAAGACCTTCGCTATCAGCTCTCCGCCTACCCTTAGG
This sequence comes from Caldifarciminota bacterium, assembly GCA_015494805.1. GTDB lineage: Bacteria > Hydrothermota > Hydrothermia > LBFQ01 > LBFQ01 > JAADCS01. The sequence goes on along the minus strand of WGAN01000101.1, from coordinate 3,186 downwards.
CGCTTGGCCTCGCGGTCGGAGAGGACACCTTTGGACGTGGAAAGTATGGCTATCCCAAGGCCGTTATACACCTTGGGTATCTCCTCAACTCCGACATACACCCGACGGCCGGGCTTGGAGACCCTCTCTATGTGCCTTATAACGGGCTGCCCTTTGTGGTAGCGGATGTAGACCTTCAACCTCTTCTTGACGCCCTCCCCCTCAACCTTGTACCCGTCTATGTAGCCCTCGCGCTTGAGGACGTCAAGGATGGCCATCTTGAACTTGGAGACCGGCTCTACGATGGTCTCCTTCTTCCCGGCCGTTATGGCGTTCCTTATCCGGGTTAGCATGTCGGCGATAGGATCCGTAAGCATACCCTTTACCTCCTTGTGTGCGATTACCAGGAAGCTTTAACTACACCCGGTAGCTTTCCGAATAGGGCCATCTCGCGGAAGCAGATACGGCATATCCCGAACTGCCTTATGTAGCCGTGGTCCCTCCCGCATATCTTGCACCTGTTGCGGTACCTCACCCTGTACTTGGGCTTCCTCTTCATCTTCTCCATCTGCGCCTTGGTCGCCATAAGCGGCTATTATACTGGCGATGAGGGAGAAAATGGGCAGCCTTGCAAGACTCCCCTAAATCGTCTCGCACTTCCCGTATAATATACCCCTTAACCAGCAAACCAGGAGGTAAGAGTTATGATGTGGATCATAGCAATGGTGGATAAGCCCGTAGAGGCGCGCACCATACGGGCTAACCTGCATCGGATAACCGCCGTAGATATTCAGGCGGACGCCCTCAAGAGGGAGGGCAAGGGCGCGGAGGCGGCCAGGCTCCTAAGGGCGCACTACGGTGGTACGGTCATAGACGACCGCCTCGTCCAGGAGATGGGCAGGCTGAAGGACGAGGTCTACGAGAACCGCCGTAAGCCTTTCTCTCCGCCGAGTTCCGTTAAGCCCCTCTGGGAGTCCTTGGACGGTATACTCGCGAGGACGTCCGGGTTGGACGAGAAGTACTTTGACGTTGTGAAGGATCCGAGGAGCGACACCCTCTACGCTGCCATCACCCTCCGGGACAGCATAGTCCTGTACAGGGGTGTCGTAAACTACAGTAGCCGCAGCATCTCCTGGAGCCGCTGGACGTCCTACTCCTACTCCGGGGACCTCCGCAATCCCGATATGGCTATAGATGGGAACTACGTCTATGTAGCCTTCTCCAAGGTTTTTTCCTCAACGGATCACGACCCCCGTCTCCTCAAGGTAAGGCGATCCGATGCTACGAAGTATATGTATTACCTTTCCCTCGCCGGAGACTTTGAGGACTTCCCCACGGTGACGACGGACTACGAGACGTACAGCAGCGCCGTTTGGGTCTACTACGCCTACTGGAACGCCAACAAGGACTCCGTTATGTTCGTACGGATAGACAATCCCGACACTACCACGTACACCTCTTACGGCGGCATAGCCTATGCCATAGGAGATACGGGTACCGCCAACAGGATGAGCATAGATCACTTCTACTCCAGCGGTGCGAAGCTCTTCCTCGCCTATATGACCAACGGGGACACCGTACTCCTGGCCACCTCCTCCTTCGGTAGCTCCTGGACGGCGAGGTCCGCCAGCTTCGGTAAAGGTTTATTCCCCCACGTAAAGGGTAGGAGGGGAGGCCCCTACGTCGGTGTGGTCTATACCTATCCTTACTCCTCAACGGACTACGACTGCTACATACAGTACAGTACGGACGGCGGTTCTTCCTTCAACTGGCATAGTTGCGGTACCACATTGGATGACGAGCTATGGCCCACCATGGCCTTCGCTGCCGATACCGTGTGGGTATCCTACCTTTACGGAGACAAGGATACACCGGTTGATTCCATAACGGATACGATGAGGGTAATAGTCGCTGCTCTGCCGCTGTCCGGTGGTTACTATATCTACAAGGACAGCATCAACGACCCCTCCTTTAAGTACGGCGTCCTTACGACCTGGCACCCCGTCATCACCAGCTCCGAGGATACCCTTATAAGCGAGCAGTTCCTCCACGTGGCGTGGTCCAGAAGGTGGAATAATACGAACGACTTTGATGTGCGCTACGACTACCACTTCTTCACGCCGGCCACCGGCATAGAGGAGGCCCCGTCCGTAGCCGAGAATAACGTGGTTGTGGTCAAGGGTGGCCTGAAGGTCAAAGGTACCTACCGCATATACGACCCCGCCGGCCGTCTCGTTGGGAGTGGCCAGTCCTCCGACTACGAGTTCGTACCTCTAAGGAGAGGCTCCTACTTCGTGAAGACCCAGAGCGGTTTAAGGAGCATCGTCATCCGCTAACGGCCGCAGATAACGGGGAAAGGGGGGCGAAAGCCCCCCGTTTTTTTATCTCCCCGTCAGGTACTTCACCAGGAGGTAGCCGGCGAATATGCCGACTATCCCCATTATCCCGGCGAGGGTTGGAGGTGCGGGGATGGGGAGACGGGCGAGGGAGAAGACCACGCCCGTCAGGAACCCCGTTATGAAGGCCAGGACTATCTCCCTCAACTCAACCCTTCGCTCAAAGCCCTGTCTATCGCGGACCAGAAGGGGTCTACGCGGGGATGCTCAAGGGGTTTCTGGACACCGTCCTCTACGACCCACATCCCCTTGTCTCTGGGTAGGAACTCACCGACGATAGCAGCGTCTATACCCTTTTCTTTCAGCCTCCTGACCACCTCGTCGGCCTTATCAGGTACGACGGCCATGACGAGGGTACCCTCGCTTATGGAGGAGAAAGGCTCCATACCGAAGAGGGAGGTTATCTCAAGGACACCGGGTTGGATGGGTGTCTTATCCTTGTAGTATACGACACCTACACCGGAGGCCTCGGCCATCTCGTACACCCCTCCGAGGATGCCGCACTCCGTGGCGTCGTGCATAGCTCGTACGCCCTCCTCCCTGTAGCCCACGGACACGGCCGTGAGGGCGTCGTCCACCGTACTCATCTTCCAAAAGAGCCTCTCCCCGGCCTCGGCTATCTCCGGTCCGAGCTTCTCGGATATGTAGTTGGGAAAGAGGCTGGCGAATATGCCGGTGGCCTCAACGGCCGGCCCCTTCGTTATTATGAGGGCGTCCCCGGGCCTCGCCATCTTGGGCGTCAGGAACTTATCCTCGTCGGCAAGGGACATAAAAGTCGCCCCTCCCACCATCGGGTAATTCACTCCGGGGT
>WGAN01000100.1 GCA_015494805.1 Caldifarciminota bacterium | reverse complement strand
TGGGACACTACGTACGGTGTAGATGGGGAGGAGGAAGGGTTGTATGGAGCAACGTACGACACGTTGAGGGGGATAGTGTGGGGAGTAGGGTTCAAGAGGTTCAGTTGGGACACGTCGTACGTGGGGTACATTATTGGTATAGACCCCTCCAATGGGGACAGTGTGAAGGCAACGATAGTGAATATCCCTGATGCGGGATACGAGTTGTTGTACGGTGTGGCTGTTAGGGAAGATGGTAAAGTCGTAGCGGTGGGGAAGGGGGTGGTTTATCACTACGAAGGTGTTCTCCCCTACTTTTACGCCCTTGGTTTTCTCCTTGATACGTCCGTCTCGTACGTTGATAGTGCCTATCTGTACGCCTCCCCTTGGATACCCGGAACCTTCTACGGTGTGGCGATGGATGTTTATATGAGAGGAAATTATGAGTATGCGTTCGGGGGAGTATATTATGTAGATGACCCTGATCCCCTTGGAGTGATGTGTGGAACCCCACGTTTTGGCAGTTTTGCTTACTATTTTGACCGCTCCTTTGACCATGGCATACTGTCCTCGTCGCTGAAAGATTCAACGGTTGCCCTTGTGGGGTTCAAAGGGAACCTAACCTACACCTACGATGTTGGGGTCCTGAACCTTACAGATACGACGGAGCCGTACGCTGACTTCACCGATACGACCCTGAACAACAGTGGGATCCTAATCGCTATGATGGAGAAATTCTGGCTCTTTTGCGATCCGAACTGGGGATTTTACGACTTTCCGCGGACGGACGTAGGGGCAGGGGTGAGGTTCGTAGAGGGAGACTCCTTAGACCTCCTGATAGGTGGCTACAGCAACTCCTTCAGTACGGACACTTCGGACTACGACCTTATAGCCCTAAGGGTAAGGCCGGAGAGGTTAGGTGTGGATGAGAGGCCGAGGTACGAGGCTATAGTTGAGGGGAAGGTTAGGATATACGACGCCTCCGGTAGGTTGATATACGTAGGGGAGTACGATAGGGCTAAGGTTGGCAGGGGTGTCTTCTTCGTCGTTGGCAAGGGAGGGGTGCGTAAGGTTATAAGGAGGTAGCCTCTATGGTCCCCCCTCCGAGGAGGACGTCGTCAAGATAGAAGGCGGCACCCTGACCGGGAGCGGGAGCGAAGACGGGTTCCATAAACCGGACCTTCGCCCTATCCCCTTCCACCTCCACCTCCGCCTCCGTAGGCCTCGCCATAGCCCTCACCTGCACCTTAGCCTTGAGCCTCCCACCGGGTAGGTGGTGCCAGTTGAGGGAAGAGACCTCAATACCCTCCGCCATTACCTCCTCATAGTCCCCCAGAATTACGTCCCCCCCAACTATGGCCTTCACGTAGACCCTCTTCCCCAGAGCCACACCGAGACCCCTCCTCTGCCCCACCGTGAAGTTATGGACCCCGGAGTGGTAACCCACAACCTTCCCCCTGTATATCAACCGCCCCGGCCGGCTCACTACCCCCCTCTCCTTCAGGAAGTCCCTGTAGTCCCCATATACGAAGCACAGGTCCTGGGACTCCGGTCGCTTCGCCGTAGGTAGGCCGTACTCTAAGGCGATCCTCCTGACCTCCTCCTTGGCCATGCTGCCAACGGGGAAAAGGAGACGGGGGATCCACTCGCGGGGTATCCTGAAGAGAAAGTAGGACTGATCCTTACGGATGTCCGGCCCCCGCCTCAAGAGCTGTACCCCTCCCAAGAGGGCCTTCCGTACGTAGTGGCCGGTGGCGACGTAGTACGCCCCTATCTCATCGGCGAAGTCAAAGAGGGCCTTCAGCTTGTACTCCCTGTTGCATAGGAGACAGGGGTTGGGAGTGCGTCCCCGTGCGTACTCCCTTACGAAGTACCCCACAACGTCCCTCTTGAAACCCTCGGAGTAGTCTATGCTGTAGAAGGGGATTCCCAACTTCACGGCCACCCTTCGGGCGAAGTGAATGGCGGATATGCTGCAGCACGAGTGGGGATAGTCCCCTTCGGGGTTGAGGAGGACGCTAACACCTACGACCTCGTACCCGGCCTCTTTGAGGAGTAGGGCCGCCACCGAGCTATCCACCCCACCGGAGAGGCCTACCACCACCTTACCCTTCACGATAAAAAAAAGAGCGGGAGACGGGATTCGAACCCGCGACCCCCTGCATGGCAAGCAGGTGCTCTACCACTGAGCTACTCCCGCCCGTGAGGTGTATATTATATAGCGGAAAGGGGAGTGCGTGCAGACTCCCGCCGCCCGTAAAATGGCAGAGGTATGATAGTCTATTTTTCGGCCTTTCTGCCCTACGAGGCTCTGAATAGGGCCAACGCCCTCGTAAAGTCCGGGGCATCCGTACCGTCCCGGAGCGTTTCTTTGGAAACCGTGCGGAACCCCTCCCCTATAGCCTTCTACTTCGGGGTACTCAAGGGCGGTTCTTTCGTCCTCTCCGGCGACACCCTCGTGGTTGGGGACTCTCCGGCCGAGACCTTGAGGATATCCGGCACGTGGTCCCACAGCGGCCCCATATTCGTCGTAAATGACGGCGTCTTCATCCTTGACGGTGCTGATGCCACTATAGACGGCAAAATCTTCGTCCTTAACCGCGGTAAGGTGATAGCAGACAGCTCCTTCCTGTACTTCCCGCAGCGTTTCAACTACCAGTACGGCTACATCATCGCCGACGAGGGGGAGGTTGTAATAACCAACAGCGAGACCTTCTTCAACGGCTTCACCTTCGGTGTGGTGGTCGTGGATTCCGCCCGCTTCGTAGAGAGGTACGTAAGGAACGGGGGATTCACCACCTTTGGCGGATACGGAGAGGCCCCGTATATAGAGGCGGAATATACGGACAACGTGGGTGAGATAGTGGTAGGGAGGAAGGGCAGGTACGTCGTAAGACACTCCGATACTCTCCTGCTCTGGCATCGCTTCCCCCCGGGTTGTACGGCCAGTATAACCTTCCCCTCATATTCCGATACCGTCTTCCATTACACGTTTGACTCCACCCTCTCCTCCGTCAGCGGCATAGATTACTCCGTCCTCGTGGACACTACTACGGGCATAATGTGGGGGATGATGGTTGAGGACTCCTCCAACGTCACGGTGTCCAACTCCTACGTCAGATCCGTCGGCATCTTCTTCCGGGGGAGCGACACCCTCTCCATCTCTGGCATAACCAACGGTGTCACCTACACCTCCTACACCGTACCTATACCCGACAGGTACCTCCACTTCAACAACTCCTACGTCAACACCTTCAGCCTCTACCCGATGGACAGCGCGGTCGTATATGCGAGGGGATGCATAGTGGGGGAGGCTCTCCCGATAGCGCACTCTTACCTTGAGATAACCAACTCCTATGTAGACGGCTCCGGCGGATACCTCGGCAGTACGGAGAACTCCCTGAACCTCGCCGCCTTTACGTCCATAACGACCAACCTCCAGTCCTCCGGCAACTCCATCCTCATCTTCGCGTACTCCGCCCAGGCCGGTTTCCTCGGTCAGGTGGTGGCCTCCGAAAACTCCATAATGGTCATCGCCCAGTCCTCCACCCTTGAGTACCCGGAGGTTCACGATGGTGCCTTCGCCTGGGTCAGCAACATCAAAGCCCCCGCCTACGCCCCCATAGGTGCCAGCATAACGGTGAGAGGGGACGCCTACGGCGAGGCCGGACCTCTCGGAAGTTTCCTTAGGTTCTCGTCCTACAGCCTGTACTACCAGATGGCCGGGGACAGCATCTGGGTCCCCATAGCCACAGACATCACGACGCCGGTTAAGGACGGCGTACTGGCCGTATGGGATACGGAGGGCCTGTTGCCGGGTATGTACTTCCTCAAGCTCAAGACGACCGTATCCACGGGGGACAGCATCTCCGTCCTCAAGGCCATAAACCTTGGCACCATGGACGTCTCCGAGAGAGCGAAGGCATCCGGTGGCCTGAAGGTCTCCGGTACCACCGTCTATTACCCCGGAAGGTACAGCATCTACTCCCCTTCGGGCAGGCTCATCTTCTCCGGTGAGGGGAGGGTAAGGCTCAAGCGGGGCGCGTACTTTGCCAGAGTCGGCGGGAGGATCGTAAGGATGGTGTTGAGGTAGGGGTACTTGACAAATTGGGTGAATGAGGACATCATTGTAGGTTATTCCGAGAGTAGAAACCTAAAATGTTTGCCGTAGTTGTGGGTTTCTTCGGGTGCCTGTTCGGAGGAAGTGTGGGGAAGGCCGGACGTTTTCCAAAATTACCCGAACCTCCCCCCGGCGTGGAGTGGTATCAGTTTCCGTCAGTTGGAGAACTCCCCTTTGAGCTGAAGGTTCTCGCTACGAAGTACATACCGGATACGCCTACGACCTACAAACGGATGTGCGGGGATGGGGACGTGTTAGTTGTAAAGAACCCTAACGATACGAGCGTGTACGTAGGACTGGAGTGGAAGAGGGTAGAAGAGCTTGATCCTCTGGTTATGGAGTACTGGTATGGAGACATAGAGGAGATCTTCTTCTCGGTGAGGATCCAGCCACCTTTGAAACCTCTGCAAGAAAAGAAGAATGGGCGTATAGTACTGTACTTCTATATGCCGGACCTTCTCCTTATTGATTCGCTTCCTCCGGAGGTCGTCAGGTACGACCATCAACGGCTGCTAAGGATGGTGAAGCGCACCGCGTGCAGTAGCAACTCCTACTGTGAGATCAGGGCGAGGTTCGTTCGGGGTGGGGCAGGATATATAGATGGGGCAACGAAACCTACCGCGGCCGTTGACTTCTTCCTTGCCCCACACGATAGCGTCGTGGTATACGTTTCGCCTATATACGGGAGGTAGAGGGAT
>WGAN01000099.1 GCA_015494805.1 Caldifarciminota bacterium | reverse complement strand
TCAGGCGGGAGAGGGGCCTTGAGAAGAGGCTTCCCCCCGGTGTTGAGAAGGAGCTGGCCGAGGTCATAAAGTTATACAACCCCTTCCTCAAGCGACCCGTTTATCCCCGTACGATCCACGACAAGATAGTGATTGAGCTGGGCAGGTTCCCCAAGCCCGACAAGTGGAAGATAATAATATACAACTCGGCCGGTATCCCCGTAAAGACGTTTGAAGGTAGAGGGGGCCTTCCCAAGAGAATAGAGTGGGATGGCTTCTCCGATAAGGGTAAGCCCGTCATAAAGCCCGGTGAGAAGTTTACCTACCGCGTTATCCTCCTGCGGAAGAGCGGAGCCAAACGCCGCGAGGTCAGGGAGCTTCCGGAGATCGTGGGCTTCTTCACCAAGACCGACAAGGGGGACCATATGGTCTTCCTTAGCCTGGACTACATCTTCCAGCCGGGTAGGGCCGTCCTCCAGCCCGACGGCGAGGAGCGGATAGTGGAGATGCTCAACTACGTCAAGGACTACTACAAGGGCAAGGGTCCAGTTGAGGTCACCGTCTACTCCAAGGGTACCTTCCTCTGGGAGGACCGCTCCAAGGTCCTTAAGGAGCTTATCCTGAAGAACGCACCGATAGACCCGGAGAAGCTCCACCTGAAGCGCGGATACTTCGGACAGGGGGCAAAGTACGAGAGGATAGAGGTAAGGTTCAGGGAGTGAGATGACCGCGGACCTGCCAGAGCTTCCGGAGGCGCTGACGTTTGACGATGTGCTTCTCGTACCGAGGTACAGCGAGGTACTCCCTACGGAGGCCGACGTCTCCACCCGCTTTAGCCGGAACGTAACCTTGGGGATACCGATAGTATCCGCCGCCATGGACACGGTGACGGAGTACCGCATGGCCGTCGCCCTCGCCCAGGCCGGTGGCATAGGCGTCATACACCGCAATCTCACCCCGGAAGAGCAGGCCGAACAGGTCAGGAGGGTGAAGCGCTTCCGGGCTTGGATGATAAGCGATCCCTACACCATATCCCCGGACGCCCCCGTCTCCGAGGCCCGCAGGATGATGGAGGAGAAGGGGATATCGGGCATCCCCGTCGTAGGTGAGGACGGCAGGCTCCTCGGCCTCATAACCCGCAGGGACATCCGCTTCGCCGACTCCGGGAAGGTCTCGGACTATATGACCCCGTACGAGGCCCTCGTGAAGGTGGGGCCGGGGGTGGGGCCGGAGGAGGCCCGGAGGGTACTCAAGGAGCGTAAGGTGGAGAAGCTTCCCGTCGTGGATGGGGAGGGCAGGTTAGTGGGCCTCATAACGGCCAAGGACATCTTCAACACCTCCGTAAACGAGAGTGCCGTCTTGGACGCCAAGGGTCGCCTGCGGGTCGCCGCCGCCGTGGGGCCGGGGCCGGACCTGTACGATAGGGCCTCCCTCCTCGCCGAGGCCGGCGTGGACGTCTTCGTTGTGGATACCGCCCACGGCCACAGTAAGAGGGTGGGGGAGGCCGTGAGGTACCTGAAGGCCAACTATCCGGAGATAGACGTCGTGGCCGGGAACATCGCCACGGGTGAGGGGGCGCGGTACCTGATAGAGGCCGGGGTCGACGCCGTCAAGGTGGGGGTAGGGCCGGGGTCCATATGCACCACCCGGGTGGTGGCCGGCGTCGGTGTCCCCCAGCTGACGGCCATAATGGAGGTGGCGTCCGTAGCCAGACCTGCCAACGTCCCGGTTATAGCGGACGGGGGCATAAGGTACTCCGGGGACATCGTAAAGGCCCTTGCCGCAGGGGCCGACAGCGTTATGATAGGGAGCCTTCTGGCGGGTACGGACGAGAGTCCCGGCGAGGACGTCTTCTACAACGGCAGGAGGTACAAGACCTACAGGGGGATGGGTTCCCTCGGAGCCATGGAGTCCGGCGGTGGGAGCCGGTACGGGTACGAGCGACCCACCAAGTACGTCCCCGAAGGGGTTGAGGGGATGGTACCGTACAAGGGGGCGGTTGCCGACGTCCTCTACCAGTTAGTGGGCGGCCTACGGGCCGGGATGGGGTACCTCGGCGCCCCGGACTTGGACGCCCTAAGGAGGAACGCCAAGTTCGTACGGATAACGGGGGCGGGCGTCAAGGAGAGCCATCCCCACGACATCTTCATAACCAAAGAGGCACCGAACTACAGAAAGGGGGTATAAGATGAGTATGGAGTACGTCTACGGCAGGCTCAGGGGCAGAAGGTCGCGACTCCTCAAGCCGGAGGTCTACGAAATGCTCGTAAGGGAGGATCTGGCCTCCTACGAGAACATCCTAAAGGACACCCGCTACGGCCAGTACATCTCCCAGCTCAAGAGCGTAAAGGAGGGGGTGGATCTGTACATCTCGGCCGTAAACAGGGCGTTCGCAGACGAGGTCCGGAAGGTCAGGAACCTGATGGACGAAGGTAAAGACCGGAGATCCATGGACGTCTTCCTCGCCCGGTGGGACCTCCACAACTTCATAACCGTCATACGGGGCAAGTTCTACAACGTAGACGACAGGGCCATAGAGCGGAGTCTCTTCCCCGCTGGGGTACTGGACGAGGTACGTCTCAAGGAACTCCTTCAGGAGGAGGACGCCGTCTCCGCCGCCGAGAGGGCGAAGATGGCCTTCAAGGGCCTGCCCTTCACCATAAGCAGGGAGGCCATCCTGGAGCTTCGGAACGGCAACCTATCCGGGTTTGAGTACCACGTCTATACGTCCTTCTATGCCGAGGTTTTCGCGGAGGACGTCCATCCCCTCGTCAAGGAGTTCTACTCCTACACCATTGACGCCAAGAACATAGCCATGGCGTACATCTCCCTATCCTCCGGGGAACGCCCCTCCTACTGGATAGATGGCGGATACGTAAGCCCCAAGATAAAGAGGCAGGTCCTCGTTATGGAGGACGTTGAGGAGCTGGAGGCCCTCGTTCGGAGGTACGTCTCCTTTGAGGGACCCTTCTCCCTTGAGAAGATAGACGAGGCCTTTGAGAGGAGGTTCTTTGAGGACATAAAGAGAGGGTTTGCCGTTGAACCCGTCAGCTTCTACGCCGTCATGGAGTACCTGTGGAGGTTTGAGAGGGAGGTGGTGAAGTTGAGGACGATTATCTACGCGAAGTCCTTCGGGCTTAGCCCGGAGAGGATAAAGGAGGTAGCCCATGTCTGAACTTTATATGATAGTGATGCAGGGAAAGGAGGAACTGGGAAACGACCCGGAGGCCATACGCCTCTGGGCGGAGCTGTCCGGTGTGGATATAGACTCCATAAATGAACACACGCCCTTTGACATAGAGGTAGCCGACAGACTCCTACGTACGCTTCCGGAGGTTATGGAAAGGATGAGGGAGAGGGCGAGGAAGGACGTAGAGAGCCTTGAAGAGAGCCTGAAGAAGGTACTGGAGAGTAAGCAGAGGAAGACTGAAGCCGAGGAACTACTTCAGAAGTTGGATAGGGAGCTTTCGGAGGCCCGCATAATCCCAGAAGCAGAGGAAGAAAAACCTGAAGAGGAAGTAGATCTACCCCCCGCCGAACTCCCCTTTGAGCCTGTGGGAGTTCCTAAGGAAGAGTTGCCCCCAAAGGGAACGCCGGCGATGGAGTACGAAACGGTTGAGGAGCCGGTGGATGTGAGGATTCCAGAACTCGTACGCCTCCTACGTATGGAAGGCAATAAGATTTACGTCCTCAAGGGAGACTGGCCCACGAAGTACGCCTCCCTCCTACCATCTTTGACCAACGAAGCCGTACGACGCTTCCACCTCCTCCTAAAGAATGGGAACATCCTATACGGTGAGAGGGTAGATGACTCATACATCGTCGCCGAGTTTGAGGAGAGGAACCTCGGTATAGTTAAGCTCCTATACACCAAGGTACTCAAGGCCCTCTCCCTAAGGTAGGGTATGCTCTGGCTCTTCGTCGCTCAGCAGTCGGCTTTGGACGTTAAGCCCATTCACCTCAAGGTCCTGAACCTCACGAAGAACGCCCCAGTACTGGACACCCTTCAGGCGGAGGTAGTTACCTTTACGGGGGACGGGGGGGTGAAGGTCGTAGATACGGTGGAGGTCTACGGAGGCGGTACCCTGTACGTACCCCCCGCCGTCCATATCCTGGCCTTCAACGTCCTCTACGAGGGAGAGGTGTTCCCCTCAAACGTTGTGGTCGTAGGTAGGGACACCCTGGCCGAACTTTTCGTGTACGATATAACCTACGACACGTCCGTAGTTAAGCTGCTGTCGGAGAACATCGGCATACTCCGGGACAGGGGCGGGTACAGGGTCGTGGAGGTCTTCTTCGTCTTCAACAACAGTAAGTACGCGTACAGGGGTCCTTCGGTAAGGGTCAAAGTTCCGAGGTACGCGACAGCCCTCTCCCTCACAACGGGGGACGAGGACATCCTAAGGCAGGGGGAGGAGGTCATTCTCAACCCTCTGGTCCTACCCGGTGAGGGGAACTTCGCTCTCTCCTACGTGATCCCGAAGGACTACTTCTCCGTCAGCAGGGAGGGGGCCGGAGACTACAAGCTCCTCGTGGATACCCTCACGCCGATAGTGGTCAAGTACGCCCTGTACAGGGGGACGGAGGAGTTTGAGGGGGAGCGGATAAGGGTGTGGGAGGGCAAGCACCGCATAGCCTTCTACGTCGGGGTTCCTCCCCTAAAGAGGGAGATGGTGTATTACGGCCTCGCCCTCCTCTTCGTCCTCTTCGGGGCGGTCTTAGTTAGCCTCCTGTACCTCCCCCCTCGCCGTAGGAAGGGCTAAACCAGGAACGCATTACGGGATTAAAATAACCGCTAATGTTGCTCTTTTTCCTGCTTCAGGCTCCGGATACCTTAGGGCAGCAACCTCCACAGGGTGGGCAGGCGGTTGAGGAGGAGGAGGTCATAACGGGTGAGGCCGAATTAGAGATAACGGACTTCAAACGTCCCCTCTACTTCTACATGCCGGATATGACCTCCCTCGTCCCCGACTGGAAGGACGTAATGGCTCTGCGGTTTGAGGACTCCCTGAGGTTCTTCAACACCTACCGCCTCCCCCCCAAGCCGAAGAAGAAGGGTTGGTTCTCCAAGGGGCCGGAGAGGGAGGAGATGGAGAGGTGGTACCTTCAGGCCGCCAAGTACGGCGTCGGTTTGGTTAGGGTCGGTCTGTTCAAGGAGGCCATAGAGGTGCTTAGCGAGGTCGTCCAGTCCGACTACCTGACGGGTGGTCCCTCCTACGTGGCCCGTACCTACTACATCCTCGCCTACGTCTATAGTAAGGACCCGGAGACGGGCAGGGCCTACGGTAGTATGTTCCTCTCCGACTACTACAACAGGCCGTGGAACGAGGGCATAGGCTGGGTAGTCTGGGCCTCCGGGGAGGCTAACTTCTACGCCAGGCACTGGCTTCAGGCCGAGTCCATATACGTGCGCAACGTCAACGAGGGTAAGAAGCCCCTCCTCATCGCCCTCTCCCGCATGGGAGCGGCGTGGTGCAACCTCCACGCTGGCAAGTACGAGGACGCGTACAACCACGCGGCACAGGCCGCCCCCAACCTGACGGGGGTACCGAGGGCGCACGCCCTCCTCGCCGAGGCCATAGCCGCCTTCAACACGGGTAGGACGGAGGAGGCCCTGAACATCCTCCTTAGCATAGGTAAGACGGGCCATCCCCCCACGGACGCCGACGTCCTCTACTACATCGGCTTCGTCTATGAGGCCATGCACCAGTACGATAAGGCCCTGCAGTACTACCAGAAGGTGATGGAGGACTACGCCAACCTACCGAGGGCCGGGGACGCCGCCTACCGCACCTACACCATATACCTCGGCACCAACAGGCAGGACGAGGCCAAGAAGACCCTCGTCTGGTTCGTTGAGAGGTTCCCCAACCATCCGGACGCCCCGAGGGCGCTCTACACCCTCGCCGAGATCTTCTACAACGAGGGGGAGCATAGGGCGGCCCTAAAGTACCTGAAGCAGCTCTATACGAACTACCCCAACTCCGACCTCTACCAGATAGCCCGCCAGAGGGCGCAACAGGTGTATGCCATCCTCGCCAAGCAGGATACGACCGTCCTCTGGGAGTTCCTTCGGGAGTTCCCCAACAGCAACGATGTGGCGGACGCCTTCCTGTACTGGGGAGGGAAGTTCCTTGAGGAGGGGAAGGACACCCTCGCCGCCCGCTACCTCTACCGGATGGGCGTGGAGTTCCCCAAACATCCGCAAGCTCCGGACGCCCTCCTCTCCGCCGGTAAGATATACTACAACCTGAAGATGTGGAGCGACGCCGCCCAGACCTTCCGGAAGATCGTCAAGCTCTACCCCAACTACAAGAAAGTGAGGGAGGCCAAGATACTCCTCGCCGTCTCCCTGATAAACCTGAAGAAGGACTACGAGGCGATAAAGCTCCTTGAGGAGGAGCTCCAGAAACCCGACCTGACGGACGCCGAGAGGGCGGACATCTACAAGTACCTCGGGATGGCCTACAAGGCCCTCGGAAAGTCCTACAAGGCCCGGAACTACCTTGAGGAGGCCAAGGTCCTCTACTTCGGTCTCGGCAAGTTAGACGAGGTGGATAAGGTGGATAAGCTGATGGAGGACATACCGTACTGACGGCT
>WGAN01000098.1 GCA_015494805.1 Caldifarciminota bacterium | reverse complement strand
GGGTCCTGAAACTGCGCGAGAACAACCTCGCCAACACCCCCATACTCCTCTGGACGGACCTTGAGGCGGGCCACCTCGGAAGGGCGGGACGCTACCAGTACATGAAAGAGGTGGCCATGCGGTACGCCTTCATCCTCAAGGTCCTGAAGGGAAGGAGGTGAGTATGCCCTACAGGGTCAAGGTGGTGCGGGAGTTCTCCGCGGCCCACTTCCTGAAGAGGTACAAGGGCAAGGCGGAGCCTCTCCACGGCCACAACTACAGGGTGGAGGTTATACTGGAGGGGGACCTGAACGAGGAGGGCTATCTGGCGGACTTCCTTGAGGTAAACGCCTACCTCAAGAGCATACTCCCGGAGCATAGGAACCTCAACGAGGTCATAGGGGGGAACTCAACGACGGAGAGGCTCGCCAAGTGGATCTACGACAGGATGAAGGAGAGGTTCCCGCAGGTTAAAGAGGTCTGGGTCTGGGAGACCGGACGCTTCGCCGCCTCCTACTACGAGGAATGAGGGTCCTGGCCATAGACTACGGTAAGAGGAGGGTAGGCCTGGCGATAAGCGACCCGTCCCGTACCTTCGCCTTCCCGTTGGAGACGGTGGACCGTAGGAGGAGGGACCTCAAGGAGAGGCTTAAGGAGATATACCGGGAGAGACCCTTCTCCACCGTCGTTATAGGGAGGCCGCCGAGGGAGGAGTTGGTGCCGGAGGTTGAGGCCCTAAGTAGGTGGTTAAGGGAGGCCTTCGGTTGTGAGGTCGTCTTCTGGGACGAGCATTACACGTCGGCCGAGGCGGAGCGACTTCTAAAGGAAAGCGGGAAGCGGTTGAGTAAGGAGAACAAGCACCTGATAGACGCCCTCGCCGCCTACATAATCCTCGCCGAGTACCTCGGCATACCGTACTGAACGGCCTTAAAATGCACCTCGGTGTTGCTACCGTTGTTGGGATGGCAAATTAGGGGATTTATCAGGATCCCCTTCCTTGAGTGTGTGCCGACGGCGAGGTGCGACCCCCTCCGGCCGAAGGTCAAACCCCCCAAACCCGGTGAGTGGTGGGTGGACGCCAGGAACGTCCATCCTGATACCGCACCGCCCGACCTTCCACCCCTCAAGGGGTGCGAGAGGGTAGTCGGGAAGGCGAGGACCTTCATCGTGGATACGATCTGGATAGACAGCGGCATCTACTACCTCCCCCCGTTCTCCATCACCAACCACCTTGACTCCGCCCAATACTACGGAAGCGAAGGGGTAAGGTTCTACGTAAGGACGGAGGGGTTAGTGGCGTTGAAGTTCGGCGTCTGGCTTGATAGCACCTTCTACGTTCTTCCCCCGGAGTACGAGAACGGGTACCTGTACGGCGAGGGCCTGAACCTGATAAACATAAACTTCCGCAGGGATCTCATCCCCGGCGATTGGTGGCCTCCACGTCTCGGACCGGTGGGACCGAACGGGGGGCAAAAGCGCACAAAACCCAAAAGGCCGAAGAGGCTCTTCGTGAATTTGCGGGTGCAGATGACCCACTACGAGGGAAAACCCCTTAAGGTGGAGGTGTCGGGGTTGTGCCTCTACTGACCGCCCTTCAATCCAGCTCTATGAGGTACTCCCGCTTGCAGAACATACACCGGGCGACCACCTTACCCTCCCGCTTCTCCTCCTCCGTCAGCTCCTCCCTCATCATAACGACCAACCGCTTCACCTCCTCGTAGGAACACCAGCACTCGTACCTGTAATCCAAGACCTCCGCCACCTCTCCCTTCCCTCCGGTCAGGTGGGAGAAGAGGTCCTCTACGCTCTTCTCTTTTAAGAATCCGCTCACGGACAGGCCCCTTATCCTCTCCTCCGCCTCTGCTATCTCCTCCTCCGTAGCGTCCGGCAGAACCTCCAGGATGAAGCCCCCGGCGGACAGGACCTCCCCGTACTCACCCACCAGGACACCCACACCTACCGCCGTCCTCCTCTGCTCCGACTGGTAGAAGAAGTGCGCTATATCCTCCCCCACCTCCCCGCTCACTATGGGGACCTCGCTCACGTACCCGTCCCTTATCACCCGTAGGACGCCCTTGCCAACGATGGAGGAGACGGCCAACTTCCCCCCTACCGGTTTGGCGTGGGCCTCCGGGTTCTTGACGTACCCCCGTACCCTCGTCCCCTTAACCTGGGCGACGGCATGCTCCGCGGGGCCGTCCATTATCATCTCAAAGGTTATGAGCTTCGGCCTCGTCCCTCTATAGACCAGGCTATACAAGGCCGCCCCCGTCAGGAGACGACCGAGGAGGGCCGTAGCCGTGGGAGAAGTCCCGTGTATCCTCCGGGCTTCGGAGACGATGTCCTTACTCTCAAGGACGCCTACGACTACGTTCCCATAACGCCCGAGTATCGCCCTACCCACGGTTGAGATTGTAGGGGCGAGCAACGTCAGGCGTCGGTGAAGGTCGGATTTCAACGAATTGATTCCCGCACCCCTTCAGGATTCTTGACCGCACTGCGAAATTTTAATCCATAGGGAAGACCTAAGCCCGATTACGCCTCTGTAAGTTCGGAGCAATTTGTCTATATCCTTCATAATTTCTCAATTTTTCTGCTGTGTCCAATAATACTTTAGTAGGCGTATCATCCTTTTGACATTTTTCTGAATGGGTAATGGAATTATGCGGCCAACATCAAGGCAGAAATGTACAACTTAAACATTATCTCCCGTTTTATGTTCTCAAACTTTATGCTGCTCACATACTCCCCAAACCACCTCTTGAAGGCCGAAAATAAACTCTCTATCAACCACCGAACGTTATACCCTGTTTTCTTCCTCCATAACTTGCTCCCTAACTTCCTTATCGCTTTTATTATCTCGTTCCTGCTCTTTATCTCTCCTTCTACTGCATCTCTCCTTACCTTTATCAGTGCTTTTATTCCTAATCGCTCTAAATACTTAAATATCCTCGCATCATCATACCCCGCATCCCCTATCACCTTCTTTACCTTCCCTCCCATCTTCTCTACCCTCTTTATCGCTCCTTCTATCAACTCCTTCCCCTCGCTCCTGTCTGCTACCTTCTCCGTCGTCACCCTCACCTCCAATATCTTCTTGCTCTTCACATCATACGCTACGTGCAACTTTATCCACCCTTTCCTCCTTTTCTTCTCCTCTTTCCCTCCTCCCTTCTTCTTCTTCCTTCCCCTCCACTCTCCACTCCTCGTCTTCTTTATCCCTGTGCTGTCTATCACTATCACCACTTCCTTACCTTCTATCCCTCCCTCTCCTATCAGCTCTTCTATCCCTATATTCATCTTGCTAAACCTGTAATGTATCGTCCTAAAGTTCGGTACCTCTATTCCCATACTCCCAAATATCTTCCTTCCTACCCCTTCCACCTGTCTGTACGGTAGCCCTAACCCAAATTTCAGTATCAGCAACGCCATTATCAACCCCTCCGAGTACTTGTATGGCCTTCCCCTCTTCTTCCTTTTCTCT
>WGAN01000097.1 GCA_015494805.1 Caldifarciminota bacterium | reverse complement strand
TGGAGTACTCCGCCCACTCCTCTATGGGGATGCCCAGGTAGTAGAGCTTCCCCTCCTGACCGTTGATAAAGCTCAAAACGGTTTCAGCCGCCGGTACGCCTGCAAGCCCCTTGGAAAACGGATACTTCTCTGTCATGGCGAAAAAATTCTAAGGTCGCCCCCCTCCCACCTACGCTCAGTAAATAAGAAATCCGTGCAGTCTTGCAGCTCAACCCCCTATAACTCCCTCCGTAGGGGACGCCCTCGTTATGCCGACGGGGTATTCGGAGGGGTGAAGATAGTCGCACCTCGGCGAGGGATGGATAGAATCGTTGAATAAGTAAAAATTTTCTCAAAATTTACGATTTCTTGAAAATAGTTAAATTTAACCTTCAAAGCCGAGTATTACTCTGATAGAGTCCCCCACTTTCAAAAACCGAATGATACGAAAAATTCCGTTTAATTGGATCGTTAGATGATGCATTACTCAATCTTGTCGGTAGAAAATCCACCGTCTGAAGTTGCGTTGGGCAGGGGTGCGAGGACCCATCCGTCTTTTCAAAAATTGAAAGTCGGACTTCAACAAACCGTAAGTCGCCCTTTAACAACTGCAGATTTTGGACGGTATCTCCTACGCTCCATCTCCCCAAAAACCAATCCGGGACCAAGGTTCCGACATCGGTACTCATTGAAAGCGGGGACATCCCCGTTGGCCGAATACGTCTCCTTGGAGATAATTTCACCGTTAAAGTGTCGGCATATGAGTGTCTCACCTTTACAAAAATACGCTGAAAAGTGCGACAGTGTGCTTTCCGGTAGAACGGCGGTCATAGGTCGTGTCCCAAAGTGTGGCCTTGGGCTGGAGAAATCGGGGTCGTTGGAGTTCTCCAAAAACCGGGAACTGCATTTTTTTACAATATGGAATATATCTGCGGAACTAAATTTTTTAATAGTACTCTCTTGGAACCGACAAAGTAAAAGTAAATTGATGAAACTGATAGTTGGGCTTCAAGATCCCTGTACTCCTCACTACCCATTAGCAGATTTTTTGAATAGAATTCCTGTGACCTACCTCCGGAAAGTTGAAACGGGGGTTCGGGAGGTACGGGATACAGTTCAATCCGGCTTCGGGATTTTTTACTCTTAGGAAATTTTACTTCAACTGCTCCTAAGGCTGCATTTATGCTACCTACCGAATATCCTACCCCTCTGTTGCCTATGAAGAAACAGTTAAGATTGCACAATCTCATAGAAGGCAACGGGAAGTGCGCTATCCGAACTCTTCAATTACTCCCAAATCGACCGCAATTCCTCATCAAGCCTGATACCATATCGGATTTTATTCCTCTGAAAGATTAACGGGTAGGTTTGAACGATATCCAAAATTCGCCCCTTAAGGGGTACTGCATTTTTGTGATAAAGATACAGCGAGCATCAAAGGACCGGTACCCTCACTTTGTAAAACAACGGCCCAATTTCAGGATTTTGACGGTATTACCCACGACGGGGTATCAATGAATCCCCGGAAGCCCGATATAAGCCAAAGGCCCAACGGATCCGCCTTGACGGTCATCCTATTTACCGGATATTTCCGCATCCTTAGAATAGGGGCCGTGGATGGCACCTTCGGGGTTCCTCCGATGTTTCACCGAATATGCGGAAATGTAGGACAGTTTTATCGTAGCATTTTGATGGTATATAAAAATCTTTGCGTAAAATTATGAAAATTTTGATGATAACCGACAACTACCCCCACAGGGAGAGACCCTACATCGTCCCCTTTTTCAGCGACCACGCCAAGGTCCTTGGACACCTCGGAGAGGTCAAGGTAATTACCCTAATAAGGAGCCGCAGGTTCGGATACCGTCGGTACGTCTGGGAGGGGGTACCCGTAGAGGCCCTGATGATGCCCTACGTCCCCCGTATGGGTCTCGTCTTTCTCCCCCTCGCCATACTTATGCACACCGCCCTGCTCCTCAAGAACCTCCTTACCTTCAAACCGGATGCCATAGTTGTGCATATGGCCCTACCGGCCGGGATCCCTCCGGCGATCTTCCTCCGAAAGAGGTTCATCTTGGTTGAACATTCGGATAAGTCCATAGGAACTCGCATAAACAGGCTTCTGGCGGGGATGGTGTATAGGGCGGCAAAGAGGTTGCTCGTGGTCAGCACCTTCCAGGCGGAGGAGATAGCGAGGAAGGTAGGGATAGAGGCGGACGGGATCGTACCCAACCCCGTTTTCGGGTGTGAGGCCGCGACCCCTCCCCCTATGAGGAGGAGCGCCCTGTTCGTAGGCACCATAACGGACCGAAAGGACCCGATTCTCCTTAGGGAGGCGGCCCGTCTCCTCCCTGACTTTCGCTTCCGGTTCGTCGGTAGCAGTTCGGATCGTCCGTACCTGAAGCGTTTCCTCGCCGATATGCCCCCTAACTGCGAGTACTTGGGAACCCTTCCGAGTAAGCGGGATGTACTCAACCTCATGCGGGAGAGCGACCTTCTGGTCAGTACGAGCAATCACGAGAACTTCGGGGTTGCCATCGCCGAGGCATTGACGTGCGGCAGACCGGTGGTATGGACTGACTCCGGTGGCCCCCGCGACTTCCTTAACGAGAGCAACTCCGTTAGGGTGAGGGAGAGGACACCGGAAGCCGTCGCCGAAGCCGTAAGGTTGGCCTACCGACGGTTGGAGGAGGGAAAGTTCAATCCCCAGAGGATCAGGGAGGGGATACTAAGGTACGCCTCGCCGGAGAGGGTCGCTGCGAGGTACAGGGAGTACCTCCTTCGGGATTAGAATGGCCACTATGGTAAAGTCGGACAGGTGGATAGAGAGGATGGCGAGGGAGTACGGTATGATAGAACCCTTTGAACCCTCGCTGGTTAGGGAGGGGAAGGTATCCTACGGCCTCTCCTCCTACGGCTACGACATACGGGTGGCCGACGAGTTCTACATATTCACCAACGTGCATACGGTGGTAGTGGACCCCAAGAACTTTGACGAGAGGTCCTTCGTGTATCACAGGGGAGACCACTGCATAATCCCCCCCAACTCCTTCTGTCTGGCCCGCTCCGTGGAGTACTTCCGGATCCCCCGGAACGTCCTCGGTATATGCATTGGCAAGAGTACCTACGCCCGCTGCGGCATAATCGTAAACGTGACCCCCCTTGAGCCGGAGTGGGAGGGGTACCTCACCATAGAGATAAGCAACACCACCCCCCTACCCGCCAAGATCTACGCCAACGAGGGCATAGCCCAGCTCGTATTCCTTGAGGCTGACGAGATAACCCGCGTCTCCTACGCCGACCGCAGGGGCAAGTACCAAGGGCAGAAGGGTATAAGCCTACCGAGGGTGGAGCGATGAAGAGATGGGTTGAGCATGAGGGTAAGATCCACGAGATAGACCTCAAGGAGGGCGGAATAAAGGCCCATCCGCTCTGCAACGGTATAAAGATAACCCTCATCAACGGCAAACCCGTCCTGTTCCGCACCGCATCGGTTGAAGATGGGGTACTGGTTGAGACCCCCGACGCCCACGTTGTGGTCAAGGTCTACAAGGCCCCTCCCTCCGTAAGCCGGGTGGAACGCTCCCACTCCGTCCAGCACATAAAGTCTCCCATGCCGGCCCTCGTAGTAGCCGTTGAAAGGAAGGTGGGGGACAGGGTGAAGAAGGGAGACGTGGTGGTGGTCATAGAAGCGATGAAGATGAGGACCCAGTTGAAGGCCCATATAGACGGCGTAGTGACCCACATATACGTGGAACCGGGCGTGAGTGTGAGCAAAGGGCAGCTTCTGGCCGTCGTTGAGGCTGAATAGGGCGGACGTTCCCGGTTCCTGCCGTATAATCACGGGTTCCGATGAAACGGGTTTGGATAGAGGATCTCGGAAACTTCGTCGGTGAAGAGGTTGAGATAAGGGGTTGGTTGTTCAACAAGAGGTCCGCCGGAAAGGTCAGGTTCCTGATAGTCAGGGATGGTACGGGTTTCCTCCAGGTGGTTATGGTGAAGAGCGACCTCCCACCGGAGGTGTTCAACCTGTACGATGAGGTGACCTACGAGGACGCCGTAGTGGTTAGGGGGGTGGTCAGGAAGGACAAGAGGGCGCCCGGCGGGTACGAGCTTCAGATGACAGACCTGAAGATACACTCCAAGGTCTTGGAGACCTACCCCATTCCTAAGGTCAGGCCGGAGAACATACCGGACATCGGGAAGCTCTTCAAGTTCCGTCACCTCTGGATAAGGTCCCGTAAGCAGTGGGCCACCCTACGGATAAGGGACGAGGTGGAGAGGGCCATTCAGGACTTCTTCGCATCCCGGAAGTTCGTGAGGTTTGACCCGCCGATATTTACGCCATCGTCCGTGGAGGGGACGACTACCCTGTTTCCCGTACCCTACTTTGAGGAGGGGGAAGTGTATCTGACCCAGTCCGGCCAGCTCTACCTTGAGGCCGGGGCTATGGCCCTCGGTAAGGTCTATTCCTTCGGTCCAACCTTCAGGGCGGAGAAGTCCCGTACCCGCAGGCATCTGACGGAGTTCTGGATGGTGGAGCCGGAGGTCGCCTGGGCCACCTTGGAGGACATAATGGAACTGGCGGAGGACCTCGTGGTGTATATCGTGGAGAGGGTCCTGGAGAACAGGCGGACGGAGCTGGAGATCCTCAACAGGGACATCTCCAAACTTGAGGCCGTGAAAAAACCCTTCCCGAGGATAACTTACGATGAGGCCGTCCGTATTCTGATGGAGGAGAAGGAGAAGGGACGGGACATAGATTTCCGGTACGGTGAGGACTTCGGAAGCGACGAGGAGACGGTTATATCCGAGAGGTACGATCGTCCCGTTATGATAACCCACTACCCCCGTACCATCAAGCCCTTCTATATGAAACCCGACCCCGACGACCCGACCAAGGTCCTCTGCGTGGATGTCATAGCACCGGAGGGCTACGGTGAGATAATCGGGGGGAGCCAGAGGGAGGACGATTACGAAGCCCTGCTGCGCCGAATAAGGGAGGAGAACCTCCCCGAAGAGGAGTACTCGTGGTACTTGGACCTGCGCAAGTACGGCTCCGTACCCCATTCCGGTTTCGGTCTCGGCGTAGAGAGGACCGTGGCGTGGCTAGCCGGGGCTTCCCACGTGCGCGAGGTAATACCTTTCGCCCGGACACCAGACAGGGTTAGACCGTAAGTATGCCTGCTACCGTAAAGTTCTTGGAGGAGTTAGAGAGGGCCTTCAAGAAGGGTGATATAGATCAGATCATCCCCCTCGGTGTCAGGATGCTCCATATGGGATGGTTGAGTAAGATGGACTGGTTCCTTGAGAGGTTTAACAGACTTATGGAGGACCTGTCCCCCGAAGATTTGAAGAAGGTTGAGGAGAATAGGTTTATTATCCTGTTCAAGGTCGTTATGCACGTCGTGAGGGATATGGAACCCGACAAGGCCATCCCCTACCTCCGGGATCCCGAAGCCCTAATAGAGAGACGGATATTCCACGAGTACCTCGGAAACCACCCACGGGCGTACTACTACTTGAGGCGCGGGGAGAAGGAAATGAACCTTACGGGGTTCTGGGCGGACATAAGGAAGATATATATGCGGATATACCGGGGGCAGAAGGTCAGGATAGAGGAGGTGGAGGCCCTTGAGACGAGCGAGGACGAGTTGGAGTTCGTCGCCCAGGTTATAACGAAGGCCTACACCATCGCTCTCCACCATCTCCTGTTCGGTGACATATCCACCGAAACCTTTG
The DNA here is from genome assembly GCA_015494805.1 of Caldifarciminota bacterium. Taxonomy (GTDB): domain Bacteria; phylum Hydrothermota; class Hydrothermia; order LBFQ01; family LBFQ01; genus JAADCS01. The sequence continues at coordinate 18,144 of WGAN01000097.1, read as the reverse complement.
ACCGTATAAAGAAGGCCGTCATATACGGCTTGAGTGAGAACTACGATCACACCACATCAAGGCTCCTTCAAGTCTTCATACCCTTGGCCGTTGAGATAGGGAGGGTGGGACTCGCCAGGAGATTCTTGAACGCCGTAATCTCCACGTCTCAAACCGAGAGGAACAGGTACATGTACGAGTGGTTCACGATGTACCGGATGGCCTTGGAGGGGGGAGATAGGGAGGTGCTGAAGCGGAAAGCCGCTTTCTATCAGGACAAGGGATATAAGGGACACGAGGTCTTGGCAAGGAGCATATCGCACCTCCTTGGCGGCGGGGACGAGGATAACCTTAAACGTATAAGGGAGCTCAAAGAGAGGTACTGGCACCACCATACGGTTAGATTCGCAGAGGCCCTAATCGGGAAGCCGCTTCCATAAAGGGCGGCAAAGGGGACATCTCCAGCCTTAAAATTTCGGTACATTCAAAGGGAGGTTTGGAATGGCCGTTGCCGGACGGAAGGAAATTCTTACTTATGAAGACTATTTGAGCCTTGAGGATGATAAGAGGTACGAACTTATAAACGGGAGGTTGATAGAGGTTCCCACGCCGGGTTTTGAGCATCAGTCCGTTCTGGGACACTTCTCCGTGAAGATATGGGAGGCGGTTAAAAAGGGAAGTCTGGGGGAGGTTCTCCCGGCTCCCTTTGACGTTATCCTTTCCGAGACTGTGGTTGTCCAGCCCGATATAGTTTTCATATCCAGCGATAACCTGAAGAACATCAAAAACGGGCGTCTCTTTGGTTCCCCGGACCTGGTGGTTGAGATAGTTTCACCCACGAGCTACGTAAGGGACCGATACGAGAAGTTCCCCCTCTACGAGAGGTACGGCGTTAAGGAATACGGGTTGGTATATCCGGAATACAGGGCCATAGAGGTCTGGTGCCTGAAAGACGGCAAGTACGTCCTCCATTCCGTCGCCGTTGGCAGTGGGGAGGTTGAATCCTGCGTTCTTAAGGACTTTAAGGTAAAGGTTGAGGAGGTACTGAAATGAAGGAAGCGGTTCTTGATAGGCCGAAGGAGAAGGTCTTAACCTACGAGGACTACCTTCGTCTTGAGGACGATAAAAGGTACGAGCTTATAAATGGGAGGTTGGAAGAGATGCCAGCACCGACCGTTCTGCATCAGAGGGTTTTGAACTCGCTTAATGTATTGATGTACATATTTTCTGAAAAAAACGGTTTAGGTGAAGTTTTGACGTCCCCTGTGGACGTGGTACTTTCGGATACCGATGTGGTTCAACCGGATATAGTCTTCATTTCAAAGGCCCGCGAAGGAATAGTTAGAGAGCGCATCTTCGGACCTCCGGACCTTGTAGTTGAGGTAGTCTCTCCTACGAGCTATACGAGGGACAGATACGAGAAGTTCGCCCTTTACGAGAAGTACGGCGTCAAGGAGTACTGGGTAGTTTTACCACGGGAGAAGGTGATAGAGGTATGGTGTCTGAAGGACGGCAAGTACGTCCTGCACACCGTCGCCGCTGGTAGTGGAGAGGTCTCCTCCTGCGTCCTCAAAGGCTTTAAGGTGAAGGTTGAGGAGGTGCTGAAATGAAGGAAACTGTCCTTGAAAAGCCGAAGGATAGAGTTTTGACTTACGAGGACTACCTTCACCTTGACGACGATAAGAGATACGAGCTTATAAACGGGAGGTTGGAGGGAATGCCCGCACCGTCCTTTGAACATCAAGACGTCCTTGGAGAGATCTATACCCTAATAAAACTGCACGTTAAAGGTACTTCCTTGGGGAAAGTTCTCCCCGCTCCCTTTGACGTCATCTTGTCGGAGGCCGTTGTCGTTCAGCCGGACATAGTATTCATCTCCAAGGATAACCTAAAGAACATCAAAGGGGGCCGTCTCTTTGGTCCTCCTGACTTGGCGATAGAGATAGTTTCACCGGGTAGTTATCACCGCGACAGGTACGAGAAGTTCTCCCTCTACGAAAGGTATGGCGTTAAGGAATACTGGTTGGTATATCCGGAATACAGGGCCATAGAGGTCTGGTGCCTAAAGGAAGGGAGGTACGCCCTCCACTCCGTCGCCGCTGGCAGCGGGGAGGTCGAGTCGTGCGTTCTCAAGGACTTTAAGGTGAAGGTTGAGGAGGTACTGAAATGAAGGAGGCCGTACTTGAAAGACCGAAGGAGAGGATTTGGACCTACGAGGACTATCTAAGCGGTAGGATACCGGCGGAGGTCTCGGAAGTTGTAAGAGGCAAGGAGGTCAGAAAGATGCCTACGGGTGGTTTGCACGGTATCGTGGTGGGTGCTATTTACAGGTTCCTGCACGAGCGTTTAGGGGAACGTTTCTATGTCTTCGTAGGAGAGGTAGGGTTGCTGTTATCCCAGGATCCCCTTACCTTAAGGGCCGGGGATATCGTGGTGGTATCCAAGCACAGGTTAAAAGACGTACCCGAAGGTGCAATACCCATCCCCCCAGACCTCGTTGTGGAGGTAGTATCTCCCCATGACTCGGCTGAATACGTACAGAGGAAGGTTAGGGACTATAAAGGATGGGGGGTTCGCATACAGATGTGGGTTTACCCAAGGCTGCAGGAGATAGTGTTGATAAGGGGGGAAAACATGGAGGTTTTTGATGCCGACGATGAAGTGGACCTGCTGGAGAATGTGAGGTTCAATCTCAGGAATATACTGAAGGAGGTAATAAAATGAAGGAAGCCGTTCTTGAAAGGCCGAAGAAAAAGGTTTGGACCTACGAGGACTATCTAAGCGGTAGGATACCGGCAGAGGTCTCGGAAGTTGTAAGAGGCAAGGAGGTCAGAAAGATGCCTACGGGTTTCGCCCATGGACTTTTGGAAGGTAAGATATACTCTCTGCTTTTACCCCTTACAGGGCAGAAGTACCTCGTCGCCGTCGGTGAGGTGGCGTTATTACTCTCCCGTTCTCCCCTGACCCTCCGTGGGGCGGACGTGGTGGCCGTAAGGAAGGACAGGCTAAGAGGCGCCCCGAAGGGAGCATTAGAGATGCCGCCAGATTTGGTGGTTGAGGTAGTTTCACCCTCCGACGGCCTACCCTACATTCTTGAGAAGATGGAGGACTACAGGAGGTGGGGGGTGAAGAGGCAGGTTTGGGTCTTTCCGGAGGATAGGGAGGTGGTTGTGGTCGCTGAAGGGGGTCTCAAGGTCTTCGGTGAGGAGGGTGAGGTAAAGCTTTTAGAGGGGGTGAAGTTCAGGCTCAAGGACCTACTGAAGGAGGTTGAAGATGAGGGGGGCAATGGTTAATAGGTCGAAAGGGTTTTACAGTCCGTTTTCTATAACCAGTTCGGTACATCTCTTGGCCATCCTCCTGACACGGAGGATGTAGTTCTGCCTCTCCTCCGGTGATATGGCCCTGCGAGCGTCTAAGATGTTGAGGACGTGGGACATCTTTATCACCATATCGTAGGCGGGGTACAGCAGTCCCTTATCGGCGAGACGGGCGGCCTCCCTCTCGTAGAAATCAAACAACCTCCTATGCTCCTCCACGTCGGCCTCCTCAAAGTTGTATATGCAGAACTGTCTCTCAAACTCCCGGTATATGTCCCCCCAGGTGATATCCTCACTCCATCGGATGTCAAAGACGCTATCCACCCCCTGGACGAACATAGCCAACCTCTCAAGGCCGTAGGTGATTTCGGCGCTCACGAGCTGCACGTCTATCCCCCCGACCTGCTGGAAGTAGGTGAACTGGGTCACCTCAAGGCCGTCAAGCCAGACCTCCCAGCCGAGACCCCACGCTCCGAGGGTCGGACTCTCCCAGTCGTCCTCTACGAACCGAAGGTCATGTCCCTCCACGTCTATGCCTATCGCCTTGAGGGAGTCTATGTAGGTATCTACGACGTCGTCGGGGGCGGGTTTAAGGATTACCTGGTACTGGTGATACTGCTGGAGGCGGTTGGGGTTCTCGGCGTAGCGTCCGTCCTTCGGCCTGCGGGTTATCTCAACGTAGGCGGCCCTCCACGGGTTGGGGTCGCTCGCCCTAAGGAAGGTAGCGGGGTTGAAGGTGCCGGCCCCCACCTCGGAGTTGTAGGGGTTGAGAATCACCGCCCCTTGTGAGCGCCAGAAGTCGTGTAGCTTCAGGATTATGTCCTGAAACGTCATTCCTCCTCCTCCTCCGGATAGTACTCCTCCGGCTCGTCGTACGTCCATACCTCCACCAGCTCCTTCGCCCTGTCTATGTACTCCGCCGCCTTGCGGAAGATATACATCAGGTCGGACCTCGGAAGCTCGCCGTTCTTGGCCTCCTTTATCTTCTGCTCAAGGTCCTGAAGGAGGTCCTTTAGGTTCTGGACGAGGGTTTCCGGGGTCTCCTTCCGGAAGAATATGTCCTCCTCCTCTTCCTCTTGCTTCCCCTTGAAGGTCTCGGCTATGGTGTAGATTTCGTCTATTATCTCCTCAATGAGCGTTCGCCAGTCTTCCTCGTACCCTGTGGTATCAATCCACAGATCCAGGATCTCCCTGTCCGTCATAGGCGGCTATTATACTGGGGCAGGAGCGAAATGTGGCCCCTAAGACGCCCGTAGAATCGTCCCGTGATTTTCGTACTGGGGGTCGTCATAAACGAGGTGATGTACGACCCACGGGGTCCGGAGTCCTCGGCCGGACTCTACAACGAAGCCGTAGAACTTTACAACGATGGGGACTCTACGGTGTGTCTGACGGGTTGGAGGATAGGGGACACCTACGACCTTGACCCCATAGGGGCGTTCCCAGACTCCGCCGTCCTCTCCTCATGTCCGGGGTGTGTCTTGGACGTGTGTGTGCCTCCGGGGGGTTTCGGGGTCATCCTGGACAGGGACTACACGAACCCCTCCTCCCCCGACCCTATGCCCTACCCCTTCCCCTCCGGCACCGTCCTTATGAGCGTCTCGGATGCCTCCATAGGCAACGGACTGTCCCAGGGAGACTCCCTCTTCCTCGTATCCCCTTCGGGGGATACGGTTGATGCCATAGGAGGGATGCCGAGGACGGGAGACGGTATATCGGCGGAGAGGAGATCTCCATTCATCAACGTCTTCCTTCCGAGCCGCTCCGCTTCCGGCCACACCCTCGGCTTCGGGAACAGCATCTCCTGCCTCTACGAGGTCTCCATCGCGAGGGTGGGGGTCCAAAGGGTAGGGGAGGGCTACCGGGCCTCCTTTTCCATAAGGAACGGTGGTATAGAGGCGACCACGTTCCGCCTATCCCTATACCATAACTCCTCGCCCGACTCCTCTCTATCCCTCTACCTCCTCCCGGACTCCGTGGATACGGTGGCCTTCACCTTCGGCGGGGAGATAAGGGGAACCAACGAGGTCTCCCTTCAACTGGATTCGTCGGACTGCTTTCCGGAAGACAATTCGGCCTACGCCCACTTCGTCGTCGGCTCACCGTCTCTGGTCATAAACGAGATAAACTACAGGGGGGTGGAGTGGTTTGAGATGTATAACGCCGGGGATTGGCCGCTCCACTTCCCCAAGGTGGTAGTGGGGGACGCCACCGGGAGGTCGGACACCTTCGCCTTCAACATCGGAGCCGGTGGGTACGTAGTTCTGACCGGAGATTCGGCCTTCGCCGATAGGTTTCCCGGGGTGGCCTTTACCTACGTACCGGAAATGCCCCGCCTAAACGATTCCTACGACGACCTCCTCGTGAGCGATGGCACAACCTTGGACAGCCTCCGGTACTTCAAGGCGTGGGGTGGGGGCTACGATAGGTCCCTTGAGAGGGTCTCCCCATATCTCCCCTCCACCGACTCCACCAACTGGGGGACCTGCAGGGATCCGGCCGGTGGTACCCCCGGAAGGCCGAACAGCCTAAGTGCGGAGGTGCCGGAGAGCGGGGTAAGGTTGGCGAGGGAGGTCTACTCCCCCGGTGAGGAGGTGGTCCTCGCCTTCTCCTATCCCTTCAAGGTGGAGAGGTTGGAAGTGGTCCTATACGACGACCTCGGCAGGAAGGTGCTGGAGAGGGAATTTCGCCCCCGTACCTCCGTTGGACAGGTAGCTGTAAGCACGGAGGGCCTATGGAGGGGACTGTACTTTATCGCCGTAAGGGCCAAGGGGGACGGAAGAGAGGACGAAAGGCGGCTTAGGATGGCCTTGAGGTAGCCCTCACCCTTCGCCCTTCAGAATATCCCATATCCTATACACGTTCCCCGCCCCCTGAAGGAGGACGACGTCCCCCTCCCTAACTATGGCCTTTAGCCTCTCCGCCGCCTCCTCAAGGCTCCCGCTCATCTCCACGTCCTCGTAGCCCAAGCCTCTCATCCTGTCGTATATCAGGGCGGAGGATACGCCGGGGATCTCCTTCTCACCCGCCGGGTAGATGGGTAGTAGGATGACGTAGCTGGCCATCGTAAGGACCTCGGCGAAGCGCTTGTAGAGGTCGCGGGTGCGGGTGTACCTGTGGGGCTGGAAGACTACTATCACCCTCCCCAACCTCCGGGCCACCTTAAGGACGTTCTCAATCTCCGTCGGATGGTGGCCGTAGTCGTCTATAACCGTCGCCCCGTTGAAACTACCCTTAATCTCAAACCTCCTGCCCACCCCCTTGAAGGTCGCCAAACTCCGGGCCGCCTCTTCCAGGTCAAGGCCGAGTTCCCAGGCCACACCGAGGGCAGCGAGGGAGTTCCGGACGTTGAAGATGCCGGGGACGTTTAACCTCACCCGTACCCTCTGGCCATCGCCTACCGAGAGGTCGTACTCGCTTCCAAGGCCCTCCTCCCTGACGTTCGTCGCCCGGAAGAAGTTCCCTTCACCGAGGCCGTAGGTGAATACCCTCCTTTCCACGAACGGGAGGATGTGGCGGGTGTTCTCGTCGTCCCCACAGGCGAGAACGGCGCCGTAGAAGGGTACCCGGTTGGCGAAGTCTATGAAGGCCATCTTGAGGTTAGCCATACTACCGTAGGTGTCTATATGCTCCCGGTCTATGTTGGTTATGACGGCAATGGTCGGGAGGAGCTTCAGGAAGGACCTGTCCGACTCGTCCGCCTCGGCCACAAGGTAATCCCCGCTTCCGTACATCCCCCCCGTACTCACCTCCCGCAGTATCCCTCCCACTATGACGGTGGGGTTGGTGTTGAGGGCCTTGAGGACGTGGCCCACCATAGAGGTGGTCGTACTCTTACCATGGGCGCCCGATACGGCTATTGAGAACTTCACCCTCATCAACTCCGCCAGCATCTCCGCCCTCTGAACTATAGGAATACCTAAGTCGCGGGCGGCTTGAATCTCCGGATTGTCTGGCGGTATGGCGGAGGAGTACACCACCAGGTCCGCCCCCTTTACGTTCTCGTACCTGTGGCCGTAGAAGACCTTTACGCCGAGTTTCTCAAGCCTTACCGTAGTCTCCTTACGGCTTATGTCCGAACCCTGGACGGAGAAACCGAGGCGATGGAGGATCTCGGCGATTCCGCTCATACCGGACCCCCCTATCCCCACCATATGGATGCGGTTGAAACGGGTACGGGGAAGCAGGAGCATTTCGGACGACGATTATACAGGCGGCGAATCCCAAAGGAAATTAGACTAACCCATTCTAAGGCTGGTCCTCAACTATACCCTTGGCCCATTCATAACCCTGACGGCTATCTCATAGGCATCCTCGTACTCTTCCAAAGATACGGGAACGTAGTCGTCCGGATACCGGGTCGTGAAGGCGTAGTGGGTTAGGAATCTGGCACCCTTTATGAAGTCGGGGACGCTGATGTTTCCCTGCTCAAGCAAACCTATCAGCTTCGCTATACTGTGCGTACGGAACTCCCTGCTTGGCACCCTCAAATCGTAAAAGACCAGAACGGCCTTAAGGCTCTTTTCAACCGCCTGCTGGAGATGATACGCTGCACCGTCATAATCCTCATTCTCTCCCAGAATACTTGAGATTCTCAAATCCCTCCCGGCGAAGTCAAGCCACTCTTTTGCCCACTCTCTTCTCATAGAGCGTTATCCCCTCCCTGTGGATGTCGTAATACACGAGGTCCCACCTTTCCCTTAGTTCCTCAAACCTCCTCGGACTCTGGACGATTACGTCAATTTCGGCAAGGCTGTACAGTCTGGCCTTCAAAAGGGCGGCGGATATCCTTCCCCATAACTTCCTTCTATCCTCCGGCCTGACACCCTCCTTGAGGACGAGGATGTCGTAATCGCTGTCCTCTCTGTAGTCTCCCCTTGCTCTTGAACCGAAGAGTATTATCCTGCCGGGGTCTATCTCTTTAACTATCACCTCAACTATCCGGCGGAGGACCGGGTCCTTCTCAAGTAAATCTCTACCTTCCCGCACCGCCCGTATTCTAAGGTTGCTCTTCAACTATTCCCTTCGCCCACTCATAGACCCTGATGGCTACCTCATAGGCCTCTTCGTACTCTTCCAAAGATACGGGAACGTAGTCATCTGGATAACGGGTCGTGAAGGCGTACTCCGTTAGATTCACAGCATCCCAAATGTCCCTTGGGATAGCGTAGAAAGTACTTAGGAGGTTCATAAGCCTCTCTATGTCGTGTGTCCGCGGGATTTCCGACCCCTGAAGTATCAAAAGGGCCTTCAAAGATTTCTCCGCAGCCTGTTGCAGATGGTACGCAGCCGTCCTTATCAGACCCTTCTTTACGAGCGTCCGTGAGGCTTCCAGATCTTCCTCGGCGAACTCAAGCCATAGCTTTGCGTAGTACTTTTTCATAGACTACAATTCCCTCCCTTGATATGGCGTAATACACCAGATATCTCTCATTTTTCAGACGGTTAAACCGACCCACATCCTGCACTATCACATCCACAGCGGCTAAACTGTAAATATCCTCCCTCCAGAGCGCCCTCATTATCCTCCTCTGCAACGGTCTCCTATCCTCCGGCCTAATACCCTCCTTGAGGACGAGGATGTCGTAATCGCTGTCCTCTCTGTAGTCTCCCCTTGCCCTTGAGCCGAAGAGTATTATCCTGTCGGGATCTATCTCCCTGACGATGACTTCAACTATACGGCGGAGGACCGGGTCCTTCTCAAGTAAATCTCTACCTTCCCGCACCGCCCGTATTCTAAGGCTGGCCTTCAACCATACCCTTGGCCCACTCATACACCCTGATGGCTATCTCATAGGCCTCTTCGTACTCTTCCTCGCTCACCGGCCTGTAATCGTCGGGATAGCGCACCTCAAAGGCGTATCGGGTCAAATCAACGGCCCTGGAGATGCTACCCGGAATTTGTACGCCGTTCCTCTCCAGTATCCTCAAAAGTAGCCTTATGTTATGCGTCTTTATCTCCTTCCCACTGATAGTCGGTATTTTCTTTAATATTACAGCCTTTATCGCTTTTTCGGCTGACTGTTGAAGCAAGTAGGCTGCATAATCGTAATCCCTCATACCCGCCATTACTACAGCCCTTCTCAAGTCTCCCCGCGAAAACTCAAGCCACTTTAACGGACCTCTTTTCATAGATTACCCTTCCCTCCCTGTGTATATCGCCGTAAATGTACGCCCGATCCCCCTTGAGAAGGTGGAACCTCAGAGGACTTTGAATCACTACATCCACTTCCACGTCTATCCTCTCTCTATAGAACGCCCTTTCCACTATAGCCTCCATCTTTCTCCTATCTTCCGGTCTAATACCTTCCTTAAGCACGAGAATATCGTAATCGCTGTCCTCTCTGTGGTCTCCTCTTGCCCTTGAGCCAAAGAGGATGATCTTGTCGGGGTCTATTTCCCTAACTATCACCTCAACTACCCGGCGGAGGACCGGGTCCCTCTCAAGCAAGTCTCTACCTTCCCGCACCGCCCGTATTCTAAGGGCGGTCTCCGGTTGCCCTTTTAGCCCACCCTCCGTACGGCTAAGTTTTCAACGGTAGAATAGAGGCGTGTCCTTGAGGAGCATAACGAGGTTGGCTGACATCGTTGAGGTCCTACGGAAGGAGTGTCCCTGGGACAGGGAGCAGACCCTTTTCTCCATGCGGTACCAGGCCCTTGAGGAGGTCTATGAGTTCATAGAGGCCCTTGAGAGGGGGGACAGGGAGAAGATGGTTGAGGAGATAGGGGACATCCTGACGGTTGCCCTGATGCTCCTCAAGATAGCCGAAGATGAAGGGGTGGGGTCTGCCAAGGAGATCGTGGAGAGGACGGTCTCTAAGTTGGTCTATAAGCATCCCCACATATTCGGGGACAGAAAGGGGTGGGGGATGAAGGAAGTACTGGAGAACTGGGAAAACACCAAGAAGGACGGAATACTCTCCGGCGTTGATACCCGTAGGCCGGCCTTAGTCACCGCCCACAGGATAGGGGAGAAGGTAGCGCGGGTGGGCTTCGACTGGGATAGGAAGGAGGACGTCCTGGAGAAGGTGAAGGAGGAGTGCCGGGAGTTCTTAGAGGCTCCCGACGAAGAGAGGAGGAGGGAGGAGCTGGGGGACCTGCTCTTTGCCCTTGCCCAGTACGCGAGGAAGGCCGGCTACTACGCCGAGGACGCCCTAAGGGAGGCTAATACCAAGTTCAAGGAGAGGTTCCGCAGGCTTGAGGAGGAGGCCAAGAGGGAGGGCCGCAGACTAAAGGACATGTCCCTTGAGGAGATGGACGAGATATGGGAAAGGATAAAGGAGTCTTAGTCGTCCTCTGCACCGCACCGTTGGACTCCGCCGAGGAGATAGGGAGGAGGTTGGTTGAGGAGAGGCTGGCGGCTTGCGTAAACGTCGTTCCGAGCCTGACCTCCATCTACTGGTGGGAGGGGAAGGTACAGAGGGACGCCGAGTCCCTCCTCGTAATAAAGACCACACCGGAGGCCTACCCCCGCCTGGAGAGGAGGATAAAGGAGCTGCACCCCTACACCGTCCCGGAGATCCTTGGCCTACCCGTCAAAGAGGGCAACGAAGACTATGTGCGCTGGGTCAGAGAGGAGGTATCAGGCGGAGGGCAAACATAGGACGACGGTCGTCCTGTAGTACGGTTCGCTCTCCTTTATGAACACCCTTCCCCCGTGGATGTGCGCTATCTTCTTTACCAACGTCAGGCCTACCCCCCAACCCCTCTGCTTGGTGGAGAAGGACTCCTTGAAGGCCTTCCTCTTTCCCTCCCTATCAAACCCCTTACCGTTGTCCTCAACGTAGAGGCAGGTCTCTCTACCCCTCCTCTCCACCCCCACCTTCACCCTCGTAGCTCCGGCCTCAACGGAGTTCTTTATGAAGTTCTCAACCGCCCAGCCGATCAGCTCGGCGTCCCCTTTAACCCTTACGCCGGCACCCACCTCCGTCAGCAACTCCACGTTCCTGTACTTACGCCTCATCTCCCTCACCACGTCCTCCACCACCTCACTTAGGTCCACCTCCACCATCTCCGGCTGGCCACCGAGTTTGGAGAAGCGGCGGAGTATGGAGGTCAGTCTCCTTAGGTCCCTCTCCATCCCCCCCTTCACCTCCGGCGGTAGCCTGTCCTTTATGACCTCGTACCAACCATGGAGAGAGGATATGGGGGTGGCCAACTGGTGGGCGAGTCCCTTGGCGAACCCCGCCCAGAACTCCGAGTACTCGTACCTCTCGGCCATATAGGCGGCGTAGAAGAAGAGGAGGGAGATGGTTAGGATGCCCAGAAACAGAAAGACGTTCATCCACCTCAACCATCGGGTATATCGGGGGTAGTCGTACCGCAGTTCCCCTACCTTCTTGCCGTAATAGGTTATGTCCTCCTTGAAGGGGAGGCTCCCGATGTCCTCCTCCTTCAGGTTCTTGACCACCCTAACCTTGCCGGAGTTATCCACGATGGCGACGGGGAAGTCTATGTCCTGGGTGACCTTCCGGAGGTTGTTGTATATCTCGTCGTTGGATAGGGAGGAGATGAGGAGGGTTGAGACGAGGATAGAGAGGGCGCGGGAGCTACTCTTGGCGTTGTACTCCAACTTATTCACCACCCAGAAGGAGAGGGCCATGCCGGATAGGGTCAGCGCCCAGAGGAGGAAGAAGAAAACGAACCGCAGTTTCAAAGCAAACCCTCCAGTACGTCCCCCAGATCCCTGTTGGCCTTGAGGCGGAGCAGAGGCCTGACGAAGTAGTGGAGTTTTTCCTTCAACTCCTCCGGAGTAGAGGCGAAGAGGTACGCGTGGCCCAGGGAACCCTTAAGGACCTCGTTCAACCTCCGGAAAACCTCAACCGCCCAGTCTATGTCCCTCTCTTCCCACCCTTCACCCTTCAGGTAATCCCGAAGCTCCCCCTCGTCCGGCTCAAAGAAGACGACCGGGAACCGCCTTAGGATGGCCTGATCCATCTGTAGGGTGCTGACGTCCCTCTCGTTGAGGGTGCCAATGAAGAAGAGGTTTTCGGGTACGGCGAGAGGCTCACCGGAGTAGGGGCGAATGGCGGGCCTCCCCCTGTACTCAAGGGCGTAGAGGAGGTCCCCGAGGATGGCTGGGAGGTTCCCCCTGTTCATCTCGTCAAGGATTATCAGGAACCTGTCCTCCGGCCTCTCCTTCGCCTTCCGGACCATCTTCAGGAAAGGCCCCTCCACCACCTCAAACGCCACCCCACCCTGGCCCTTAACCGGCCTCAAGCCCTCAACGAACTCCTCGTACCGCAGGGATGGGGAGGCCTGCACGAGGATCCAGTCCCTTCCCTCCTTTCCGGCGACGTACTCCGCCACTCTCCTCGCTACGTAGGTCTTACCCGTTCCGGGAGGGCCTATCAGGAGGACCTGTCTGTAGCGGTAGAGGACCTCAATAACCTCCTGCTCCTTGGCGGACAGCTCCCTGTGGATGGCCACCCTCGGCGGTGAGTTTAGGGACTCAAGGTTGGAGAGGACGGATTTAAGGTCGGAGGAGTAGCCGAGGAAGACGTACTCCCCGGCGAGGTCGGGGACGGTGCCGGAGACGAAGGGGGCGTTGGCCATATCGGGGGAGGTCCGGAAGGTTTGGAGCCTGCCAGCGTAATCCTCCTTGATGGCAAAGATACCGTAGTCCTCCCTCCCCACCTCACGGGCGCACAGGAACCGCCCTCTATCCGTCCCAAGGACCTGCCACTCCCCCTCAACCCTCATATAGGAGTGGGCGCCGAGGGCCTCGGCCATAGCGTTCAGGGCCTTCTCCCTCGCCGGGAAGAGGGAGACGTACCTACCCCTTAGGGAGGAGAGTACCTTGAAGAGCGGTAGGGGACTGCTTCCCCTGTGGATGACCTCAAGGCGGGCGTACTGGGCGGGGTGGAGGGCTGGGTACCTTATCCGGGACAGGAGGTCCTCCAGGTCCTTAACTACCCCCTCATCCCTGAAACGGAAGATGTGGCTGCCCCCGAAGAGCGGGGCAAACAGGTCCCTCAAGGCCTCCTCCTCCATCTCCCTCAAGAGGGGTTTGTAGGGGACGGCCCTACCGTCGGGAGAGTAGAAGCGGAGGAGCCAGACGCTTTCGCCGCCAACCTTGAGGTAGAGTACGTGAGGGAGTACTCCGGGGAAGACCTTACTCGTTATCAGAACGCCGTTGGGGCCACCCTTTACGTCAAAGAGGCCAACGGAGACGCGGTCGCCGTCGTACACCGCCCCTTCGCCCGTTATATCCTCAAGGAAGGATACGACCGCCCTTATATCCACTACCTGACCGTGACGGACTTGGCGAGGTTGCGGGGCTTATCGGGGTCTACCCCCCGCAGTACAGCGGCGTAGTACGCGAGGAGCTGCAGGGGTACTATGGTGATTATGGGGGTGAGGAACTCCGGGACGTCGGGGACGAAGACGGTGAACTCGCTCATTTCCGCCATACGCCTGTCCCCTTCGGTCACTACGCTTATCACCCTGCCCCCTCTCGCCACTACCTCGTGGGTGGAGCTGACGGTCAGCTCGTATACGGAGGAGCGAGGGTTTATAACGACGACGGGGAGGTTGTGGTCTACGAGGGCGAGGGGGCCGTGCTTCATCTCACCGGCGGCGTAGCCTATGGCGTGGATGTAGCTAACTTCCTTGAGCTTCAACGCCCCCTCAAGGGCGGTGGGGTAGTTTATACCCCTGCCGAGGAACATAACGTTGGTCGCCCTGAATATCCTCTCGGCTATATGCTCAATGTGGGAGTCCAAGGCCAGTACCCTCTCCACCTTCTCCGGCAGGGCCTCCATGTGCCTCATCATCCCCTCCAACTCCTCCTCCGTCAAGTACCCCTTAACGTTGGCAAGCTCCAAAGCCAGAAGGGTTAGGACCTGCACCTGGGCGACGTAGGCCTTGGTTGAGGCCACCCCCACCTCTATGCCAGCGTTGGTGTAGATGACGTAGTCGCTCTCGCGGGCTATGGTACTCTCCGGCCTATTCACTATGGCCAATACCTCAAGGCCGTACTTCCGGGCGTGCCTTAGGCCGTCTATCGTGTCGGCCGTCTCCCCCGACTGACTTATGGCCACAACGAGGGTCCGGGAGTCGGTCACTAGCCTCCTGTGGGAGAACTCCGACGAGTACTCCACCTCAACGGGTATCCCGGCGTAGGTCTCAAGGAGGTACTTACCCACCAGGCCGGCGTGGTAGGAGGTACCCGCCGCCTCTATTATTATCCGATTCTTGTTTAGAAGGAGCTTGCGGAGGTTCAGGTCCCTAAGGAGGACGGGCCTCAACGCCCTGACGTACCTCTCAAGGTTGGTGGATAGGACCTTAGGCTGCTCGTATATCTCCTTCAGCATAAAGTGGGGGTAGGGTCCCTTCTCGGCGTCCTCCTCGTCGTACTCCAAGACCTTCACCTCCTTCTCTATTGGGTTCCCGGAGAAGTCGTAGAACTCCACCGAGTTGCGTCTCACCAAGGCGATCTCCCCGTCGTTTAGGTACACCACCCTCTTGGTGTGGGGTAGGACGGCCACGGGGTCGGAGGCGAGGATGTTCTCCCCCTCACCGAGGCCCACGACCAGGGGACTGTCCTTCCTGACCCCTATTATGAGGTCGGGGTCGTCTCTGAAGAGTATGGCGAGGGCGAAGGAGCCTTTCAGCTCCCCCACCGTACGGATCAGGGCCTTCAGCAGGTCCCCCTCCTTCAGGTAGTGATACTCCAAGAGGTTGGCTATCACCTCCGTGTCAGTCTCCGACTGGAAGGTGTACCCTTCCCTCTCCAACCTTTCCTTGAGGGTGGCGTAGTTGTCTATTATGCCGTTATGCACTACGGCGAATATACCCCTCTGGGATAGGTGAGGGTGAGCGTTCGTGTCGCATACCCCACCGTGGGTGGCCCATCGGGTGTGGGCTATACCTATGTCGGACTTCGGAAGGGGATGCCCCTCAAGGTCGCTGATGAGGTCGTGTATCTTCCCGGCCTTCTTCCTTGCCACTATCCCCCCTCTCGTAAGGAGGGCTATGCCCGCCGAATCGTACCCCCTGTACTCCAACTTCTGCAACCCCACCGTTAGGACGGACTCCGCATCCTTACGCCCTACGTATCCGACTATTCCACACACGCCGTTATTTTAAGGCCGCCCGCTTCTCCCTCCAACCTCCGACGTTTTGTCGCCGTATGCGGAGGTTAGGGAATTGTCTTAAAATATCGCATTTTTGACAGAATTTGTGGATAAAATTTGAAAATAATGCAGAATTATACACGTTTTACGTTCTACGAATAGGAGTCCTCCCCGCACACTCGCCTAAGAATGAACGGCGTCCGGATTCGCCGGATATTCGGTTTGTAAGTATGATTTTATGAGATTTTGAACGAGTAAGTATATTGATGCACATATTTTGATGTAATATTTGTAAATTTTGTGAATTTTTATAAAATTTTGCGTTGTAATAATGAGGATAATTTTGGTTTGTGGTTATATTTATATTGAAACATAAAAATTTTCCATAAAAACTGAACTTCTATATCATTTATTGCAAGATTTTGAAAAATATTTGGAGTATTATGACATCGTCGGAGGGTTACCGTGCCATCAATCGGGTACCCTTTAACAGCGCAGAGTCCGGGCCTGATTCGGGAGTTTTTTGACGAACACAAAGAAACACGGCTATAGATGTGTTTCACTTGTGCATAAATACGTTGAAAGGTGATACAGTTCGGTAGGTGCAACACAAATGTTCGGTACAAAAATCGGGAATTTTCTATCTCTATTATTCAAGACCGCATTATTCGGCTCAAAAACTGGAAGTTAAACTTTGAAAATCATAAGTAGATTTAAACAAAATAATAGTTAAATCCCAGCAATATTTTACATATACCACTTTAAAAAAAATTAATCCAAATTGTAATTTAATCCCGAAAAACTCCTATATCCACCAAACACCCACCAAAGCTTCTAAGATGGATCACAACGAAGTCAGCAGTCCCGTCAGGTCCAACTACTCCCGCCTAACCTCCCTTTATCCACCTAAGGCCAGGGACCTTGAACCTGTAGCCCACCTTCAGACGCACGCCCAGACCTCCATAACCCTCACCTTACCGAAGAAATCTCCGGGGGCGTAGGGGAGGGTGTCTATATCCGGTGAGCCTCTGTCCATCCAGATGGCATGACCGTAGGAGGAATCGGCCGGTACCGTGGCGATAACGGTGTCCGCATAACCTCCCGTATCCGGGGCGAGGCCTTCGTGCAGCGTAGGGGAGATATAGACCCTCCTGTCCCCCCGGTTAAGCCCTATGAGGTATATGGACGTATCTATCCGTACCACCTTCAGGTAGAAGCCATCTCCCGGCAAAGTGTCCCCCTCCTCGTAGAGCTGGATGGGGAGGCCTTCGCTTAGCATAAGGACGTTCCTGCATCCGGACGATAGGCAGGTCTTGACGTCCTCAACCTCCGGCGCTGGCAGGGCATGGCCGCACCTCTCCACGTAAAGCTCCCTCCTCGGCTCGGCGAACGTGTCGGTCCAAGTCTCCTCACCCGGCAGGCAGCATTCAACCTCAAGTTTCGCCCCGCGAGCTATGGCCCGTAGGTTTATCGTCCTCTTTTCGCACTCGCAGACGTTGCACTTGAACCCCATCATAAGCCATACGGTCAGGAGCATCAGGAAAATACGTAAGGCCTTCTCCATAACGTTATCCTCCCTTTATCCACCTTAACCCCGGTACGTTGAAGGGCGTGGATCTGTAGAGTACCCTTATCCTGACACTGTCTCCACTGACTCCTAAGACGGTTATCTTGCCAAAGATGTCGCCCGGGGCGACGAAGTTTATGTCCCTATCCCCTCTGTCTAACCACAGGGCGTGGCCGTAGGACGGGTCGGTCGGGACCAAAGCCCTTACGGTGTCGGAGTACCCTCCAGTGTCCGGAGCCAAATTGTCGTAGAGGTCGGGGGAGATATGCACCCTACCGCTCCCGTATTCAAGCCCTATAAGGTATATGGACGTATCCATC
Organism: Caldifarciminota bacterium; assembly: GCA_015494805.1. Taxonomy (GTDB): domain Bacteria; phylum Hydrothermota; class Hydrothermia; order LBFQ01; family LBFQ01; genus JAADCS01. The sequence continues at coordinate 884 of WGAN01000097.1, read as the reverse complement.
CGTGCCACCTTCAGGTAGAAGCCATCGCCCGGAAGGGTATCCCCATCGCTGTAAAGGTGAATGGGGTAGAAGATGTCTAAACCTATAACGTTGGCACAGGTGTCCGAGGCGCATACGAGCGTATCCTTCACGATTGGTCTGTAGAGGAGGGTTATACTGCAGCTTTCGTTTCCCACAGTTATTTCCGGAACGACCTCCCGAAAGGTATCCGTGACGAAGTCTCCCGATTCGGGGGAACACCACGTCGCCTCAAGGTAGCGTCCCCTATCCAGGGCATAGGTGCTGACGTTCGGAGGTAGACAGGAGCATTCGCACTCGGAGCCACATCTACCTCCTACCAACAGTAGGAGGGTCGCAGTTAGCAAGGAGAACTTCAAAAGACGTCTCATTGTACTATCGCCCTCTTAAGGGAACGCTCGGCCCCACCGCGGGGCAGCTACCTCCCATTGGACCTCCAACTCTCCTCTCATTCCCGGTGGCGTATGGATAAACGTACTCAACCCCCAATATTGTAAGGCCGAAAAGCCACCCATTGCCCGGCGGAAACGGTAGTCCCTACCCCAAGACCATAGCCACCATGCTCAAGAACATATAGGACGAGGCCAGTTTGAATAGGAGGAAGGCCCTTCTGCTGTCGGGTTCCCGAACGTTCAGGAGGGATACGGCGAAGAAGAAAAGGAAAGCCGTAGTCAGGAGGGCGAAAGTGAGGAGGGAGGCCTTGAGGAACGCGGCCGTTATGAGCATGGCCAGGTAGGAGAGGAGGACGAAGAGGGGGACGAGGTACATGGAGAAGCGGATGCCATAGACGTTGGGGAGGACGGGGACGCCGGCCTGTGCGTAGTCCTCCCGGTACCTAACCTCAAAGGTCACGTTGTGGATGGGGA
>WGAN01000096.1 GCA_015494805.1 Caldifarciminota bacterium | reverse complement strand
TAGCAGAGAGGAGGGAGAGGTCGCTGTACGTAGCCGGGACCGTCTTGAACGTACCGGAGGGGTACGAGGTGGTGTTCTACTCTGCTGACGGTAAGAGGCTGCTTAAGTTGAGGAGGGGTAAGTACGACCTACGGAGGTACCTCCGTCCCGGGGTTTATCTTGGGATAGCAGAGGGAGAGAAGGTGGTGAGGTTCAAGGTAGTGATCCGGTAGGGGTGGTAAGACGGTAAAACAAAAGGGGGGCTTCAAGCCCCCCTTTTTCAACGGCGGGCCTTCCCCCGCTTAGAAGTCAAGGTCGGAAGGCGCGCCCGCTCCTTCCTTCTTCTGCTCCTTTATCTCAACGACCACGGCCTCGGTGGTCAGAAGGAGGCCGGAGACGGAGGCGGCGTTCTGGATGGCGGAACGGACCACCTTGGTGGGGTCTATGATGCCGGCCTCAAACATATCCACGAACTCACCGGTGAGGGCGTTGAAGCCGATGTTGGGGTTCTCCCTGTGCTTCTCCTTGATCTTCTCAACGATGAGGTTGCCCTCGTACCCGGCGTTGTTGGCTATCATACGGGCCGGCTCGTGGATGGCCTGCTTGACGATGCGGATGCCGAGCTTCCTGTCGTCGTTCTCCTCCTTACTCTCCAGGTCCTCAAGGGCGGGTATGGTGCGGAGCAGGGCAACACCGCCACCGGGGACGATACCCTCCTCAACGGCCGCCTTCGTAGCGTTGACGGCGTCCTCTATCCTCATCTTCTTCTCCTTCATCTCGGCCTCGGTGGCCGCCCCGACGTAGATTATGGCCACACCACCGGAGAGCTTGGCCAGCCTCTCCTGGAGCTTCTCCCTGTCGTAGTCGCTCTTGGTCTCTTCAATCTGCTTCTTGATCTGCTCTATGCGGGCCTTGATCTCCTCCGGATTACCGTAGCCCTCAACTATGGTGGTGTCGTCCTTGGTGATTATGACCTTCTTGGCACGGCCGAGGTCCTCAAGGCGGGTGTTCTCAAGCTTGAAGCCCAGCTCCTCGGATATGACCTTACCGCCGGTGAGGATGGCGATGTCGCGGAGCATCTCCTTGCGCCTCTCACCGTAGCCGGGGGCCTTCACGGCCGCAGCCTGAAGGACGCCACGGAGTTTGTTCACCACGAGGGTGGCGAGGGCCTCACCCTCAACGTCCTCGGCTATGATGAGGAAGGGCTTTCCGGTCTGGACCACCCTCTCAAGGACGGGGAGGAGCTCCCTGATGGAGGAGACCTTCTTGTCGGTTATCAGGATGTAAGGCTCCTCAAGGACGGCCTCCATCTTGTCGGGGTTGGTGACGAAGTAGGGGGAGAGGTAGCCGCGGTCAAACTGGTAACCGTTGACGACCTCCACGTACGTCTCGGTGGACCTGCCCTCCTCTATGGTGATGACACCGTCGTGGCCCACCTTCTCCATGGCCTCGGCGATCTTCTTACCGATCTCGGGGTCGTTGTTGGCGGAGATGGTGGCGACCTGCTCTATCTCCTTGTTGTCCTTGACCTCCTTGGAGATCTTCTTCAGCTCCTCAACCACCTTATCAACGGCCTTGTCTATCCCCCTCTTCACCTCCGTAGGGTTGGCGCCCGTGGCGAGCATCTTCAGGCCGTCCCTGTAAATGGCCTCGGCGAGAACTATGGCCGTGGTGGTACCGTCTCCCGCCACGTCGTTGGTCTTGGAGGCCACCTCGCGGACGAGCTGGGCGCCGACGTTCTCGTAGGAGTCCTTCAGCTCTATCTCGCGGGCGACCGTCACCCCGTCCTTGGTTATGACGGGGATACCGAACTTCTTCTCAAGGATGACGTTCCTCCCGGCAGGACCGAGGGTGACCTTTACGGCCTTAGCCAGCTTCTCAACACCCTTAAGGACGGACTTGCGGGCGTCGTCGTTGTACCTGATGTCTTTCGCAGCCATGTTTCACCTCCTTTTTTATGACTCCTCTATGACGGCGAGGATGTCGTCCTCGCGCATGATGAGGTACTCTTCACCGTCTATCTTGACCTCGCTCCCGGCGTACTTGGAGAAGAGGACCTTGTCCCCCACCTTCACCTCAAGGGGGATCCTCTTCTCGCCCTCCTCGTCCCAGCGGCCGGGTCCTACGGCCACGACCTCACCCTTCTGGGGCTTCTCCTTCGCCGTGTCGGGGATGATTATGCCGCTCGGCGTCTTGACCTCGTCCTCCTCTATGCGCTTTACGACAACGCGGTCTGCAAGGGGCCTGAGCTTCACTGCCATGGTCTTACCTCCTTCTTAAACTTATGTTAACAAGCGTGAGGATAGAATAATGTCCCCTCTCCGTACTTATGTCAAGTTCCACCCTTCCGGTAGAAGGCCACGGCGGTGTCCCCGCCCTTGACGAACTTGAAGAGCCTCAACCCCTCCGTCTCCGGTGGCCTTTCGCGGGAGGGCATCTCAAGTACGAATATCCCCCCTTCCCGTAGCACCCTCTCAACCGCCTTGAGGAGGTCCCTCCTCCTCTCCCACGCGTAGGGGGGGTCGGCGAGTACGAGGTCAAAGTCCCCGGAGAAGGTCCTCAGGAAGGACAGAGCGTCGGCCTTCACCACCTTTACGTTCTCCGAGAGGCCGAGCTTTTTGAGGTTGTCCCTTATCGCCCTTACGCTCGCCGGGTTGTTATCAACGAAGACGCAGCTCCTCGCCCCACGGGAGAGGGCCTCTATACCGAGCGCCCCGCTGCCACTGAAGAGGTCAAGGACGTCGTACCCCTCAACCGTCGGCAGTATGTCGTATATCCTCTTTCTCGTGAAGGAACTCGTAGGCCTGACGTGGCGGGCCGCCTTCAACTTCGTACCCCGGTACCTCCCACCGGAGACCTGTACGCCCGTCCGTTTCATTTGCGGGCGATCACCTCGTTCTTCTCGTTGAATATCAGGACCTTGGGCTTATGTTTCTCGGCCTCTTCGGGGGTTACCCACATAAAGGTCATGATTATGAGCCTGTCCCCCACCTCTGCCAGACGGGCCGTGCCGCCGTTCACCTTTATCTCCCCCTTCCCTCCGGGGATGGCGTAGGTCTCAAATCTTCCCCCCGTCTCAACGTTGACGATGAGAACGCTCTCGTAGGGGAGTATGCCGGCCTCCTCCATCATCTCCCTGTCTATCACTATGCTACCCTCGTAGTTCAGGTCCTTGGAGGAGACCCTCACCCAGTGTAGTTTCGCCTTCAGGACCTTATAGAGCATGCGGCACCTCCTCCTGAAGGTACATAAGGACCTCATCCAAGAGCGATCGCCTTATGGCCACCCCTAAGACGCCGGACGTCAGGGCTATGAACTCCAAATTTATTCCCATGTTGGCGAGGGTTTCAAGTACGGCTCGTAGGTCAAGGACGTCCAGGAACTCCACGAGGGCCAGACCGGGGTCTACCACCACCTCCTTTGCACCCGTCCTCTCGGCTATCTCCTCCCTGCGGCGTCGTATCACCTTCCCATCGCTCTCGTAGACTATCACCGAGAAGTCTGCCCTTCCGCCTACGGAGCTGTCAAAGCTCGCGGCGAGGACAGTAAAACCCTCCTCCCTTAGGATTTGAATCACATCCGCCGCCACACCGGGCCGATCCTTCAGGGACCTAAAGGTAACCTTCGCCACCCGCTCTTTGTAATGTACGCTCAAGGGGTCTTTATTTTAAGGCCGAAAGGCCCATCAGAATATACGGAACTCCACTATACGGTCGGAGGCCGCCCTACCCCTCGCCCGGCTGTCCCCGTAGGAGAGGGCCACCATCTTGTCCGGTGGCAGCCCCCTGCTTATGAGGTACCGCACTATGGACGTGGCCCTGACGGCCGCCAGCTCCCAGTTGGTGGGGTACCTGTCCCTGTTCGTCTTCACGGGGGACCTGTCCGTATATACGGCCACGCGCACCTCGTTGAAGCCGCTCTTCTTCAGGTCCTTTGCTATGTCGTCCAAGATCCTCTTCCCCTTGGGGGATAGCTCCGTACTCCCCGGCATGAAGATGCTGTCCGAGGGTACGCGGAGGACCGTCCGGTCCTCCTTTATCTCCGTCCGTTTCTCTCCCCCCGCCGGTATCTGCTTTATCAGGCGGGTGTTCTCCTCGTACAGGTCGCGCACGACCTTCTCAAGCGGCACGACCTTGCCGTAGTACAGGTAGAGCATACCTCCGCCGAGGAGGAGGACGGCAAGGCCGAGTACGAACCTCATAGTCGGTATTCTACCTCCGGATCATACGGCCTTCTTCCTGCGCCTCCGCGGTACGGTTATCACCCGGAGGTTCCTATCTACGTAGACCTTCTCAACGTCCCTCGCTATGGTTGGCAGCCGGAACATCACGTCCATCAGGAGGTTCTCCAAGACGCTCCGCAGCCCCCTCGCCCCGGTAC
>WGAN01000095.1 GCA_015494805.1 Caldifarciminota bacterium | reverse complement strand
CTCCGTAGAGTGGAGGGAGAGGTGGAGGGATACGGTCTATACGTTCCTCGCCTTTGGGTACCCGGACTTCGCCGTAACGGTGCGGCCCCTGTCCTTCCTCTCCATAGCGGTGGATGTGGGGGACGTAGTGAGGACTTTCATAGACCAGGACTTCCCCTCGGTCATACTTACCCTGAAGGGGGACAGGGTGCGCGCCAACTTCAGGCTCGTGAAAGGTACGACGGGTAGAAGAGGCCCCTTCGCCTTCGGCCTCTCTGTCTCGTACAGGCTCGGAGGGAGGAGGGTGAGGATTGAGGAGGTCAGGTAGCCCTTGTGCCATGCGCCTCCGTGCGCGCAACGCCCCCACAGGGAGGTGGGAACCGGATTTATAATACGACTCCTATGCTCTTAATGGGTGTCGTCGCTTTCGCTTTGAGGACGGCGTTCGTGGAGAACGCGGGGCAGGAGGATTCGTCCGTCCTCTTTCACAGCATCCACCCCTTCAACACCTACGTTTTCAAGGATGGACACATAACCGTGGGGGATGTGGTGATCCGGCCCGAGCGAAAACCAGAGAGGATCGTAGGAGAGGATGAAACGGGGGCGACCTTCAGCGTCTTCAAGGGGAGGATGAGCGTGTCGGGATTACCCGTGTACGGCTCCGTCCGTCTCGTCGGGGTAGCGGAGGGAACGGAGATGCTCCTGACGTACATAGGGCACGATACCCTGGAGATACAGCTCTTCCTGAGTGCCGAGTCCCCCGATACGTTGAGGCTCACCTTTCCCGGGGCCAGCATATCCGGAGACGCGAGAACTCTCCGCATAAGCCGAGGAGGCACGGTACTCCTGCTTAAGGACATAGGGGCCTTTGAGGGTAGCCGCAGGTTGGGACTCGGGATCGGGGTCAGGGGGGACACCGTGCTCTTCCGGTTCCGTGATAGGAGGCACACGGGTGAAACGGTACTGGACCCCATAACGGTGGTGCTCGTCGCCTCGGCGGGGTACGATTACGCCCGGGACATCGCCCTGACCCCCGATGGGAACGTCGTGATAGCAGGCTACACCTACAGGGCTAAGGATTTCGCCCCTTCCCGCACCCTGTACGGGGATACGGGGAACGTTGACGTCTTCGTCACCAAGCTCTCGGGGGACCTCAGCACCCACATAGCCACGGCTATCGTAGGTAGCCCTCAGAACGATTACGCGTACGGTGTGGGCGTGGACGCCTCCGGGTACATCTATGTGGCCGGCATGAGCGAGGACGGTGAGAACTACTCCTCCTCCCGGACCCTAATGGGAACCCAGAGCCCTCTTCAGGCCGTAGTTACGAAGCTCTCGCCCGACCTCTCAACCCATGTAGGTACGGCCGTAATATCCAGCTCGGACGACGACTTCGCTTGGGACGTGGTGGTCGTGGGAGGGAACGTCTACGTCGCCGGCTCGGTGGGGGACATCTACTCCTTCGCCCCCTCCAGGAGCATAATCGGATCACCGGGCGGGGTCTTCTCGGTCTTCGTCAGCGAGCTCTCCAGCGATCTCTCTACCCACATCAGGACCGTCATATTCGGGAGCTCCGGGATGGACTGGGTCAGGGGAATAGATACGGATTCCTCGCACATCTTCGTTGGAGGCTACACCTACGGAGCCTCGGACTTCGGGCCCTCCCGCACCATCTTCGGTACCACGGGAAGCGCCGACGCCTTCGTCGCCCGTCTCCCCCTTGATCTCTCCTCCGTTGATGCTGTGGCCATCGTAGGTGGCTCCGGATACGATCGTGCCGAGGACATAGACCTGGACGACGACTACAACGTCCTCCTCGGAGGAACAACGGGTAACTACTCGGACTTCGCCCCTTCACGGGAGGTCTTTGGAACGGCGGGAGGGTCCGACGCCTTCATCACCAAGCTCTCCAACGACCTCACCGAGCACATGGCCACGGCCATAGTGGCGGGCAGCGATGAGGATTACGGGTACGGCGTGGATGCGGATCCCAGTGGAGACGTCTTTCTCGTAGGTAAAACCTACAGCTCGGATATAGCCCCCAGTAGGGTGGAATTCCAGTACAGCTCCTACTCGGGGAACGGCGAGGCCTTCATGACGATCCTAACACCGGATATGGCCACCCACATAACCACCTACGTCTTCAAGAGCAGCGAGGAGGACGGTGCGGAGGACGTCGTCGCCGTAGATTCCCTCTGTCCGGCCTACATCACCGGATGGGCGGGAGCCGGATGGAACTTCACCCAGTTCCTTCCCCCGACGTTCGGATCCTCGGCCCTGTCCGACGCCTTCGTCATAAGGGTGGAGTGCCCCCTGGGCCAGGACGACGAGCTGTCGCTCTCGGAGAGGGAGGGCGGAGCGTGGTCCATCAAGGAGAGGAGGGGGGCCCTTGAGCTGGTGTTAGGACGGGGTGCCTACGTCGGATACGACGTTTACGACGCCTCCGGCAAGCTCCTACACACGAGGAGTGTTGGCTTCCTTAAGGGGGGAACCTACACCCTCCCGCTTCCGGAGGGCCCGAGGCTCCTCTTCGTCGTACTCCGGGTAGGGGAGGACACCCGGATCGTGAAGGTCGTAAGGAGGTGAGGGTACCCTACCGGTCCGATCCCTCCCGTCCCCGCATCAGCCTCATGACCTCCTTACGGAACACCGCCGAACGGTGCTCGTAGTTCCTGAACATGTCAAAGGAGGCGCAGGCCGGAGACAGGAGGACGGGTAAGCCCCTCCTCTTCGCCTCTTCGTAAGCCCTCTCAACCGCCTCGCGGTAGTCCGTCGCCTCGTAGACGGGGACGAGCTCCCCGAAGAGGGAGGCTACTTCCCCCCTGTTCCTCCCGACGGCGATGATGACGGCGACCTTCTCCCTTACGCTCCCTCTGAGGACGGACAGGTCCAGCCCCTTGTCGTCCCCCCCCAATATGAGGACGACCTTTCCGGAGAAAGAGGCCAGAGCGGCGGCGGTCGCCCCGGGGTTGGTGCCCTTGGAGTCGTCGTAGAATTCAACCCCATCCACCTCCCCAACCATCTCTATCCGATGGGGCAACGGGGAGAGGGAGGGGACCCGCGCGAACACCTCATCCGGTCTTCCCCCCATAGCCACGGAGGCGGCCAGCGCCATGAGGAGGTCGTAGAGGATAGGGACGGAAGCGAGATGTCGGGGGACCTCCACCCGGCCGTAGGGAGTGTAGAGGCGTCGCCCATCGGAGTAGTACGTCGCCTTTGCCTCCTTCAGGCTCACGGTTATGACCTCTCCCCGACTCCTCTCCCTGAAGGTGGGGTAGTGGGGGTCGTCCAAGTTGAGTACGGCCACGTCCCCCCTCCTCTGGTTCTGTAGGATGCGCAACTTGTCCGACAGGTAGGCCTCAAAGGAACCGTGCCAGTCCAAATGGTCCGGTGAGACGTTGGTTATTACGGCCACGTCCGGCCTAAAACGGCGGGTGTAGTGGAGCTGGAAGGAGGAGACCTCCAAGACGAAGGCCCCCTCTCTGAAGGCGAGGGCCGACACCGGTACCCCCCAGTTCCCCCCTATGAGGCTGCCGGGTAGGAGGCTGTGGGTGAAGTGGGCGACCGTTGATTTACCGTTGGTGCCGGTTATGGCGGCCACCCTTCCCCGTACGTAGTACCATCCGAGCTCCAGCTCGGAGATAACGGGAACTTGCGAAACCTCCGCCCTCCTGAGTACGCGATGGCTCGGTGGAATACCGGGGGACGGGGAGAGGAGGTCTGTCATCAGGATGCGGTAGGTGTTGTCTCCCCACTCGTTGGCCTCCCAACTCCTAAGATCCGAGACGAAGGCCTTACCTCCGACCCTCTCAATCAGACGTCGCAGGGCCCTCCCCGTCCGGGCGTACCCGAGTATCCCGACGTACTTACCTTCTAACCGCAAGGGAGGATTTTAAGGGAAACCGAACCACAGGATGAAGGGGGAGGGCTGAGCCCTCCCCCGAAGTTTCACTCACCCTTCAGCTTCTCTATGAGCTCCGGGAGGACGTCCTCCCACTTGGCGACGATACCGTAGTCCGCGAGGCCGAAGATGGGGGCCTCCGGGTCCTTGTTGATGGCGATTATGACCTTAGATGTGCGCATACCGGCCTGGTGCTGTATTGCTCCGGATATGCCGATGGCGAAGTACACCAGAGGGGAGACCGTCTTACCGGTCTGGCCCACCTGATGGGAGTGGTCTATCCACCCGGCGTCGACCGCCGCACGGGAGGCGCCGTAGGCCACCTTCAGGCCCGTAGCCTTGGCGAGGGCGTCCTTGAGGGCGGGGATCCACTTCTGGTAGTTCTCGGCGCTGCCCATCCCCCTGCCACCGGAGACGACTATGTCGGCCTCGGTGACGTCTATCTCCTCGGGGGACTTCTCCTTTATCTCAACTGGGTGAGCGGCGAAGAGGCTGTCGTCAAGGGAGAGGGAGAGGTCCACGTACTCCGGCTCGGTGGCGTCCTCCGTGGGCTTGAAGGCCTTGGGACGGGGGGAGAGTACGACCGTATCCCCGTCTATCTTTATGTGGGCGAAGACCTTGTTGGAGTAGAAGCCCTTCACGAAGAGGCCGTCCTCGTACCCGGTGAAGTCGTCAAGGATGGGGGCGTTGAAGAGGGCGGCCAGCCTTCCACCCAGCTCTTTCCCGAAGGGGGTGGCGGAGAGGATAACGTACTTGGCACCCTCCTTGGCCTGCACCTCCTCCATCACCTTGGCGATGGGGGCTGACAGAGGGTACTCAAGGCGGTCGTCCTCGTAAACGTAGGCCTTCTTTACGCCCTTCAGGTTCCTCTCAACCCCCTTACCCACGACCACCGCCACGACCTCGTCGGCCACCATATGGGCGAAGCCTATGGCCTCAAGCGAAGCCTCCTTTACCTTTCCCTTTACGGTCTCAACGAAGACGAGGGCTTTCATAGTATCTTCACCTCCTCTTTGAGAACCCTTATGAGGTCGTCTACGCTCTCAAGGAGCTTGACTCCCTTCCTCGGAGGCGGCGGGGTGAATTGCACGATCTCGTAGGTGTAGGACGGCAGCTCCATCTCCACGACGTCAAGGGGCTTCTTTTTGGCCTTCATTATCCCCATAACGCTGGGGATCTTCGGCTCGTTCAGGCCCTTCTCGGCGCTGATGACGGCGGGATAGGGTACCTCCCACGTCTCTTTACCGAGGTCGCTCTCCCTCTCCACCTTCATGGAGGTGTCGCCGTACTCTATCTTGGTGGCGTAGGTGACGAGGTTGTAGCCGAGGGCCTGGGCGACGTACCCGGCGAGGGCGTAGGTGTAGTCGTCTATGGTGACCTTCCCCATAAGGATGAGGTCGGGTTTCTCCTTCTTCGCTATCTCTGCTATGGCGTACCCGACCTGCGAGGGGTTCAGCTCCCAGAACCTATCGTGCTTGACCAGTATAGCCCTGTCTATGCCCATGGCGAGGGCGCGGCGGAGCTGCTCGGTGGAGGCGTCGTCCCCCACCGTCATAACTACGGTCTCACCACCCTTGGCCGCCTTTACGTTCACGGCCTCCTGCACGGCGAACTCGTCGTATGGGTTGATGATAAAGGCGAGGCCGTCCCTGACTATGTCCTTGCCGTCGGCCGTGGGTTTGACGACGGCTGCGGTGTCAGGGGTACGTTTTATGAATACCAGTACCTTCATAGGGTGGTGATTTTACCGCCGAAGGCCCCGTAGAGGACGGGTTTTCCGGCAT
>WGAN01000094.1 GCA_015494805.1 Caldifarciminota bacterium | reverse complement strand
TCGCTGACGTACGAGCCTCTTGAGCCACCCACAAGGGAGAGCGTATACGGATGAGGAAGGTTGAGGCGCTGGTCTTTGATCTGGACAACACCCTCGTAGACTTCATGCGGATGAAGAGGGAGGCGGTGCGGGCGGCCTCCGAGGCCATGGTGGGGGCCGGCCTGAAGATGAAGCCGGAGGAGGTGTACGAGGAGGTCTTCCGCATATACGACAAGGAGGGGATAGAGGACCAGAGGGTCTTCAACAAGCTCCTTGAGAAGATCCTCGGACGGATAGACTGGCACATCCTCGCCGCCGGTATAGTGGCCTACCGCAAGGCCAAGGAGGCCAACCTCCGCCCCTACCCCAACGTGCGTAAGCTCTTAGTGGAACTGCTGAAACGCGGGTACAAACTCGCCGTCGTCTCGGACGCCCCTCGCCTTCAGGCCTGGACCAGACTCGTTGAGTCCTCCCTTGACCCCTTCTTTGACGTCGTAGTCACCTACGAGGACACCTACGAGAGGAAGCCGGCGGCAGCCCCCTTCAAGAAGGCCCTTTCCCTACTTGGGGTTGAGCCGGAGAGAGCTGTGATGGTAGGGGACTGGGCGGAGAGGGACGTCGTCGGCGCCAAGACCATCGGTATGATAACCATCTTCGCCCGCTACGGCGACTCCTTCGGCACCCAAAACTCCGGCGCGGACTACGAGGTGGATGACCCCCTTGAGATCCTAACTATCCTTGATAGCCTGAACGCCACCTGAAGCCCGTTCCACTTTTCAGCCTTAGAATACAGTCGCTATGCTGATGTTTCTCCTAAGCTGGACGTGGATAACGCCCAAGTGGCTCCACAACTACATCCAGAAGAAGGGACACGCTATAATAATAGACGTCCGCACCCCCCGTGAGCATAGGATGGGCCACATCCCCGGCACCGACCTCCTCATCCCTCACAACGAGATAGCCGACAGGATATCCGAGATAAAGGCCGACCCCGAAAAGGATACGGTCATAGTCTACTGCCGTTCCGGACACAGGAGTACCTTCGCTGCCCGCATCCTTGAGGCGAAGGGCTTTAAGCACGTCCTCAACCTCCGCGGTGGCTTCAGGGCCTGGAGGGCTATGGGCTACGAGATTGAGACCGGAGATAAGGCTAAGGAAAAGGGTAAGAGGCGGAGGTGAGAGATGAAGTGCAACGTGGGGACCCTTGACCGCGTGATAAGGGCCATCCTCGGACTCGTCCTCCTCGTCCTCCCCTTCGTCATCACCCTCGGCGCCACCCTCAAGTGGATCCTGATAGTCGTCGGCCTAGTCTTCCTCTTCACGGCGGCCATCGGCTTCTGCCCCCTCTACCTACCTTTCGGCATAAACACCTGTCGGAGGCAGTAGCACGGCCCTACTCTACAGCCTCCTCGCCCCCTCCCCGGACAAGCTCCAGCACCTGGGGGCGGGGTTCGTAGTATATACGGCCTCGTACGACCTCACCCACAGGGAGGGGGTTTCTTTCAGTGTGGTGGTGGCGGTGGGCGGAGGTAAGGAGGCCTACGACCTCTTCAGCGGCAGGGGACACCCGGAGGTGGCCGATTTTCTCTGGACAACGTTCGGTGGTCTGGTAGGCCTACTCGTCCTTAAGGGGTCCATTTCTCACGTACAATAGGGGCCTATGTTCCCCAGAGTAAGACGGAACTTGCACAGGGCGGTCTTGGTTGAGGAGGCGGTGAAGGGGGGGTACGGACTCTTAGCCGATTTCGGGTCCTTAGTGGTGGATACCACCCCCTACACCGGCCGCTCCCCGCGCGACCGCTTCATAGTCAGGGACGAGATGACGGACACCTTCGTCCACTGGAGCGACATAAACCAACCCGTATCGGCGGAGACCTACGATAGGCTCCGGAGGAAGGTCCTGGGGTACCTCTTCGGTAGGGAGGTCTATCTGCAGCAGGTGTATGCCGGGTCTCACCCCTCGTACAGGGTGGGGGTGGAGGTCTATACCGAAAGCCCCTGGCACGCCCTCTTCGTACGGAATATGTTCCTCTCGCCCAAATCCTACGGGGACTTCTCCCCCCACATAAGGATACTCCACGCCCCCTACCTCAAGGCGAACCCGGAGGAGGACGGTACCCGCAGCGAGGCCTTCATCATCTTAAACTTCTCCCGGCGGGAGTTCCTCATAGGGGGTACGGCCTACGCCGGCGAGGTAAAGAAGGCCGTCTTCACCTACCTAAACTACTACTACCCTCACCTCCACAACGTCCTCTCAATGCACGCCGGGGCGAACATGGGTAAGGAGAGGGGGGACGTGGCCGTCTTCTTCGGTCTGTCCGGTACGGGTAAGACCACCCTATCTACGGATCCCAGGAGGCCGATAATAGGGGACGACGAGCTGGGGTGGGCGGAGGACGGTATCTTCAACTTTGAGGGGGGGTGCTACGCCAAGGTCATAAGGATAGATCCCCAGCATGAGCCGGGGATATACCGGGCCTCTACCCGCTTCGGTGCCATCCTTGAGAACGTCGTAATGGACCCCGAAACCCGCCTCGTGGATTTTGACTCGGACGAAAAAACGGAGAACACCCGCGCCTCCTACCCCCTGTCCTTCCTGGACAACGTAGTCCCCGACGCCAGGGGTGGTCATCCGGAGAACATCTTCTTCCTATCCCTTGACGCCTACGGCGTCCTCCCCCCTCTGGCCAAGTTGGAGGGGGAGCAGATAGAGGTCTTCTTCCTGGCGGGATACACCTCCAAGATAGCGGGAACGGAGAGGGGGATAAAGGAACCTCAACCCACCTTTTCCATAGGCTTCGCCGAGCCTTTCCTCCCCCTACACCCGCGGGTGTATGCCGATATGCTCTTTGAGAAGGTCAGGAGACACAACACGGCCGTGTGGCTGGTGAATACGGGGTGGGTACGGGGACCCTACGGTGAGGGGGAGAGGATACCCCTACCCTACACCCGCCGCCTCGTAAACGCCGCCATAAACGATGAGATAACGGAGTACGAGAGGGAGCCGCACTTCGGCCTCCTCGTCCCGAAGGCGGTTGAGGGGGTACCTTCGGAGCTGCTCTATCCGGAGAGGGCGTGGAGGGATAAGCGGAGGTACGGAGAGCTGGCCCGGAAGATAAGGGCGATGATAGAGGAGAACGCCAAAAGGTGGCTGAAGTGAAGGGAGGCCCCGCCGGAGCGGGGCCGGAGGAAGCACGTGCTAACGGCGTTTATGTTTATGCCCCTTCCTCGGTCTGACCACTACGAGGGCCTTAGCCGATAGGACCTTTCCGTTCTTCCCCTTAGCGCGGGCCACTATCACCGTGCGACCGGGGCGGAGGGCGACGAAAAGGCCGTCCTCCGATATTCTGCCCACGTGGGGGTTGAGGACGTACCACTCCACCTTACCCTCGTAGTTGCCAAGGAGATTGAACTTTACGGCGTCCCCCACCTTGAGAGGGGCGAACCTCGGTGAGACCTCTACGCCCGTATCCTCCTCTATCACCACCAACCTTATGGGGAACTCCTTGACTACCACGTTCCCCTTTACGATGTGGACCTGAACTATCCCCTTCCCCTCGCTTAGGCCCTCTATGGAATCGCCGACGATCCGGGCGAGCCAGTGGGGTTTTACGAACCACTTCACCTCGTGGCCTTCGGGTACGTCCATACGGGGCAGGGGGACCCTCTCACCGACGCGGAGGATCAAGACCCTCTTGGGAGGGCGGAAGCCCTGCCGCAGCCTCTCGGAGACGACGGCGACGGTCACCCTCTTACCGTCCCTGTACCTGCACCCTACGAGGCTCCTCCCCTCCTTGACGCCTATGAGCCTGTTTCCGAGGACCTTTACGGACTTCCCCTTTATGAGGGCGCACTGGGGTTTAACCCGCCTCCTCTTTCCCTTCTCAACCACGAAGGCGGGAAGGTCCACGGTGTCCCCGACCCCTAGGAACACCTTGGCCGGCATCACGAGTCTGACTGCCGTTAAGGTTATCCAGAGCATCACCCATTAGACGGGGGAGGGTTCCCTACGGACAGGCGAGGTGTCCAAAGAGGTTGGAGAAGAAGTCGGGGGTGGCATACACGAGGGCGGGCTTCCCCTTGGTTATTACGACCTCTTCGCCGTCCCTAAGGTGCCTTACGGGTATCCCGTCGGCGGAGAGTAGGGGTAGGCTCTCGTGCCTGAAGGAGACCTTCACCCTTACATCGTAGCGGGAGCTTACGACGACCGACCTCAAGGACAGGCTGTGGGGGGCGAGGGGGGTTACGACGAAGGCGGGGATGTCGGGCAGGACGATGGGGCCTCCGGCGGCGAGGTTGTATGCCGTGGAACCGGTGGGTGTGGCCACTATCAGGCCGTCCCCCCTAAAGGTTATCGGCCTCTGGCTGCCTACGGTGAAGGATACCTCTATCATCCGGGCGGCCGTCGTATTTACGGTGATGTCGTTGAGGGCATCGTACCCGTCCACCCTCAACCGGGTCCTCTCCTCCGGCTCCATCTCCCCCCTCTTTATGGCCGTCAGGACCTCCTCCAACTCCGCCAACTTGAAGGTGGCTAAGAAGCCTATCCTCCCCCTCTTGAAGCCCACGACCGGCCTGCCGTCGGCCAGCCTCACCGCCCAGAGGAAGGTGCCGTCTCCACCGATGGCGATGTAGAGGTCGGCCCCCCTCCCCACCTCCGGCACCCTCCCGGCCTCAACCACGTCCACCACCCTCATAACCTTGGCCACCCTCTCCACGTACCCCCTGACCTCCTCCGTACGGAGGTCGTCCCGTATCACCACCGTACAGGAAACCATTCCTTCGCCTCCCCAACGGTAAAGGGATTGCCGTGTCCGGGGTATATTAAGGTGGAATCGGGCAGGGATAGGACCCTAAGGAGAGAGCGGTTCAGGGCCGCGGAGTCCCCGCCCGGCAGGTCCGTCC
>WGAN01000093.1 GCA_015494805.1 Caldifarciminota bacterium | reverse complement strand
ATCTGGAGGACGTGGTCCCAGCGGAGGGGCTTGAAGACCACTATCTCGTCTATGCGGTTGAGGAACTCCGGACGGAAGTACTTCCGCACCAGCTCAAGGACCCTCTCCTTGGCCTTCTCAAAGTCCCTTTCAAACTCCTCCTCCAACTCCTTCACCTTCTTGGTGAATTCGGGGTCGTTCTTGTCAAGGTTCTGGTAGGCCCTGTTGAAGCGGTCCGCCACCTCGCGGATGTACTCGGCTCCGAGGTTGCTGGTCATTATGATTACGGTGTTGCGGAAGGAGACGGTGCGGCCCTGGGAGTCGGTGAGGCGGCCGTCGTCCAACACCTGCAGGAAGAGGTCAAAGACCCGCGGGTGGGCCTTCTCTATCTCGTCAAGGAGAAGGACGGAATAGGGTTTGCGGCGGACGGCCTCGGTCAGCTTGCCACCCTCTTCGTATCCGACGTATCCGGGAGGAGCGCCTATAAGCTTGGCGACGGAATGCTCCTCCTTGAACTCGGACATATCAAGGCGTATCAGGGCGTCCTCGTCCCCGAAAAGCACCTCGGCCAGAGCCTTGGCCAGCTCCGTCTTACCCACGCCGGTGGGACCGAGGAAGAGGAAGGAGCCAAGGGGACGCTTGGGGTCGGACACCCCGGCCCTCGCCCTCCTTATGGCCTCGGCCACCTTCCTTACGGCCTCCTCCTGGTCCACTATCCTCTTGTGGATCTCCTCCTCAAGTTTCAGGAGCTTCTCCCTCTCCTCCTCAACCAGCCTGGAGACGGGTATCCCCGTGATGTTGGAGACCACCTCGGCCACGTCCTCGGCCGTTATGACGATCCTGGTCTTGCCCTCCTTCCTCTGGGCCTCAAGGTACTTCTTCTTGAGTTTGAGAAGCTCGGCGTTCTTCTTCTCCCACTCCTCAATCTTCCCCTCCTCCTCTAACTTCTTGACCTCCTTCTCCAGCTCCTCTATCCTCTTCTTCAGGGAGGAGAGGTCCTCGCCCTCCTTCTTCACACCCTCAACCTGCTTCTTCAGGTTCTCTATGTGCTGTTCCAGCTGTTTGGCTGCGGCCTCGTCCCCGCGGAGTTTGGCCCTCTCAAGCTCGGCCTGAAGCTCGGCTATCTTCTCCTGTACCTCCTTCTCAAAGAGGGCGGGGGAGGTTATCTTCAGCTTCTTACGGGCGGCGGCCTGATCCAGGACGTCTATGGCCTTGTCGGGCAGCCTGCGGTCGGGCATGTACCTGTGGGTCAGCTTCACCGCCGCCTCAAGGGCGTCGTCGCTTATCTCAACGCCGTGGTGCTTCTCCAGCTTGGGCCTTACGGCCTTGACCATCAGGAGGGCCTTTTCAGGGTCAGGCTCGTCCACCCATATGGGCTGGAGTCTCCTCTCAAGGGCGGCGTCCTTCTCTATGTGCTTGCGGTACTCGTCGGCCGTCGTGGCACCTATTACCTGTATCTCGCCGCGGGCGAGGGCGGGCTTCAGGAGGTTGGCGGCGTCGGCGGGCGCTCCCTCGGCCTTTCCGGCCCCGACTATGTTGTGGATCTCGTCTATGAAGAGGATGACGTCGTCCCTGCTCTTCAGCTCCTCAACCAGTTTCTTCAGCCTCTCCTCAAAGTCCCCCCTGTAGCGGGTTCCGGCTATGAGGGCGCCGGTGTCAAGGGAGAGTATCCTCTTGCCCTTAAGCCCTTCCGGCACCTCACCCTTAACTATCCTCTGGGCGAGGCCCTCCACTATGGCCGTCTTTCCTACGCCAGCATCACCGATGAGGACGGGGTTGTTCTTGCTGCGGCGCAGCAGGACCTCTATCACCTGCTGGATCTCCCTGTCTCTACCTACGACGGGGTCAAGTTTGCCCTCCTCGGCCAACTTGGTCAGGTCCGTCGTAAACCTCTCAAGGGCGCTCTTCTCTTCTTCTCTTAGATCCTCCATCCTGTTCATACCTTTACCTCCTTCTGGAACTTTTGCGCTAAGCAGCTGGTTCAGTATGCTGCCGGCGAAACTGCCGTTGCCCATCAGGGCCTCAAGGACGTCCGCCGTGTCTATGGAGCCTTTGTCCTTCTCCGCAGCCCTGTTGAGGGCGCTCTCTACGAAGTAGGACCACACGGGTTCGGCTTCGGCCTCAAGGCCGAGACGCTTGAGGATGGCGCGGGAGACCCTGCGGGGGTCAAATCCACTACTCTTCAGGTTGGCGAAGGCTCCCCTGAACTTGTCGTAGATGTCGGCCAGCTCGGCGAGGAGGCTCTCGTTCACTTTCCCCCTTAGGGAGTTGTATAAGCTCTCCGGCAGAGAAACGTAGTCCTCGGTGTACGACCAGCGGCGTCCGGAGAAGATGCCCCCGAAGCTCTCACCGAAGAACTCCCGGATTATCCTCTCCCACTCGTCCTCAAAGGAGGGGGCCCAGCGGCGCACCCTCACCCGTACCATCTTCTCCTTGCTCTCCGGTTGGGCCGCTGCCCTTATGACGTCGGCGATGAGGGGTTTGACGTCCGTACCGTAGTCGGCGGAGAGGCGATTGACCAGCTTGCGGAGGGTGTCGTAGTAGGAGTTCTCTATCTGATCCAACTGGGACCAGACCTGCTCCAGGACCCTATCCACCTCACCCTTGGCGGCCTCAAAGGGTATCCCCCTCCTCTCAAGGTACCTCGCGAAGGGTCCCTCCTTATCCGAGAAGAGGGCCGCGAGAAGGTGGTCGCTGTCGGCGTAAAACTCCCCCCTCTTCTTCGCAAGCTCCCGTGCCTTCTTCAGGTAGTTTTCCAGGCCTTTGCTAACGGGCTTCCCTTTCCAATCCATAACCCACAATTTTAAGGGTGAAACTAATGCCGAAGGTATGCTAACCCCACTTGACAAACGAGGGTTAAGGGATGTATAATACTATCGCTATGATGAGGAAAATCGCTCGCTATCTCGCAGGCGCAACGGTGATAGCGGGGGTAGTATCACCCCTGCTGGCATACTGCCCTTCCGGCTGCACCTCTATAACGAGCGGCCCCGTGACTTTCTGCCGGTGTATGATATACGAGACGTCCAACCCCAACGATAGGGTTATGCTAGTGACAGATAAACCCATCACGATCGTGGACGTAGACGGCGACGGACTTCGCGATATCCCGTTCGGTGTCTACTACTACGGCTCTGAGGGGGCTTATATCCTTAGACAGATAAGCGGTGGAATACCCGGCACCTTTACCGCTGTAAGCATATCTTCTCCTCCTCTTTCTACTTACGGTATGGTGGACCTCGGCGACATCAACGGGGATGGTAAGGTAGACTTCGCGATAGCACAGCAGGAAAGAGGATACGGTGTCTATATCCTCCGCTCGTCTGGCAGCTCTTATATATCCTCCTTGGTTTACGGAGACACCCTCTTCCGTCCTAACAGCATCACGGGGTACTACGACGGCTCGAACCCTCACCTTTACTGGACGGCCTACGGAGGTCATGTTTTCTACTACAACGGCAGCACCGTGATAGAATATCCTACAGATTCCTCTCTAAGGCCCTGTGCAGACGGCATTACGTACGGGGACTTCAACGGAGACGGGTGGGATGACGTGGCGTGCGCCAACTACCGTTACTATAACTTCGGTCTCCACGTCTTCTTCTACGATCCCTCTCTCGGGTTTTACTCCCATATATCTTTTGCAACCGGAAGGAGGTGGCAGGGGATCGTGTCCTACGACTTTGATGACGATGGCGACCTGGATATAGCCGCTGTGGGGAACGATATCAGCGTCTTCTACAACGATGGCACCGGAACGGGCTGGACGGAGACCTTGATCTTGGAGGATTTCTCTACAGGTTATAATCCCTTTGCCCGGATAAACGTTGGAGATATGGACTGTGATGGGGATATGGATCTGGTCGTCGCAACGGCAGTTCCTAATGACTCGTTATATTCAAGTACTACTCTGGCATGGGTAGAAAACACCCCCTCCGGGTGGAACTTCTACACCATAGATGTAGGTGGAAACAGCGCCAGTACTTTAAGACCTTATCCCTACGGGGTACGTGTTGGCTACCTTGACGAACCCACATCCGCTATGTACGGAGGTCTAGACATAGTCATCATAAAGGAGCAGAGCAACCAGTTCTGGGCATACTACGACACCCTTCGCTGTCTTCTTGACTATGACGACGATGAAGACGTATCCGAGGCCGCTCTGCGTTCATCGGTTCAACTGAACGTTCTGAAAGGTGGTATAGAGGTAACAGCCACGGACAAAGCCCAGATAGCTATCTACGACGTCTCCGGAAAGAAGCTCGTGCAGAAGACCGTAGACGGAAAAACCTTCGTTAAGCTCAACCCCGGCGTCTATATAGTGGAGAACAACAGGAGGATCAGGCGGGTCGTCGTAAGATAGACAGGTAAATCTTAAGGTACTCCCGCGCAACGGAGAGGGGGAGGTACCTCTCGGCCTTCCGCCTTCCCCTCTCCCCCATCCTCCTTGCCATCTCCTCGTCCTTAAGGATACGCTCCAGCTTATCCGCCAGATCCTCGTAATTTTCCACCTCAAAGAAGAAACCGTCCTTCCCTTCGCTGATAACGTCCAACGGCCCCCCCGCCCTGCTCGCTATCACGGGGGTACCGTGCATCATGGCCTCAACTAGGACCAGTCCTAGGCTCTCCGTCCATACCTTCGGATCCGACCTTGATGGAAGGACAAGGACCCAGGCCCTTGCGTACTCCTCAGAAAGGTCCCGGCCGTGCATCCAGCCTTTAAACACGGCCTCAACTCCGTACTCTCTGGCCATTCCCTCCCACTCACTCCTTGCCGGGCCATCTCCTACGAAGACGAGTTTCACATTTATACCTCGCTTTTTAAGGGTAGAAGCGGCCTTTATCAGAACGTCCCCACCTTTCCAGTATACCAGACGCCCCACAAACAACACCCTTCCCCTCTCCTTATCAACGCCTCTCACTTCAGGTGTCCATCCCACGGGCAAAGGTACTATACAGTGAGGCCTCTCCAGATTCCCTACGATCTGAAGAAACCTATCGCGGGTGAACGATGAGTTGAACGTAAAAAAATCTCCACTTTTCAGAAGGGGCATAAAAATCCTTCCCAATTTCCCTAATTTCCTCATCAAGGAAAGTTCCGTATTGTGAAAGGTGAAGACCCTCCTCCCCCCGAAAGGCAACGCCCATATGGCGTTGGGGATGGGCCAGTGGACGTGGACAATATCGGGCCTGAATTCCCTCTCAACCCTTACGGCCTTCAGGAGTCCCCCCAACATAAAGAGGGGCAGCTGGAGGTACCTCCACTTCTGGAGCCTTAGCCTCTCGTATATGGCGACGTCGTAGGTCAGGTTCTCTAAGAAGGCTGGGGAGTAGCGGAAGCGATAGACCGGGATACCCTCGTACTCACCGTCCCCTACCCCCCTATGGGCGGAAGTCAGGACTCGGACATCCACCCCCAGTTCCTTGAGAGCCTTCAGGGTCTGGGTGAGCCAGGGGGTTATGTGGGGCGCCCCCTCGTACGCGAAGGCCGTCGCTACGTGCAGGACCTTGAGGGGACGCCCCGCGTCCTTAAGACTTCCTTCCGAACTTCTCAAGGATGATATCGTAAAGGGTGGGCTTACCTATCTCCTGAAGCTCGTACCGGACCCTGACCCACGGCTTGTTGAGATTGAGGATGCGGCCGAGGTTTATGGGCGTGGCCACCACGACCAGATCCGCGGGGGTGTCGTTTATGGTCTTCTCAAGATCCTTCAGCTGCTGCTCGGAGTAGCCAACGGCGGGCAGGACGTACCTGGCCTGGGGCCACTTCTGCAGGGCCT
>WGAN01000092.1 GCA_015494805.1 Caldifarciminota bacterium | reverse complement strand
GCCGTTCCTATCCGTATCCTTCCACGCCCTGATGTAGTAGGTGCCTTCGGGGAGGTAGAAGTCGGATACCCATCCGGTGTCCCCTATAATGCCCTCAATCGCGGACCTCCGGACTAAGACGGTGAAGGTGCTGTCGGCGAAGGCCTCAACGCGGGTGCTGTCCAACGTAAGGAGGGTGTCGGTGTTGATCACCACGACCTCTACGGTGGTGTCCGTTGGTGTCAGGGTTGGGGTCGTACATCCAAAAAGTATCCCCAGAAGGGGTACGGCTCTCCGTACCATAATGGGTATTTTAAGGGGGGGTATGGAGAGCCATTTCCAAAGGCCAGAACGTATAGGGGATGTTCAGCAAACGCCCTAAATCCGAAGTATTCCCAACTCTCTCGCACTCTTGGGGAACTCATTACGGAAGGGCATGAGATGGGATTTCAAGAGGGTTTGGGTCTCGTTATGAAGAGGGCTATAAGTTTGATAAATCTCAAGAGTGTAGAGGAATTAAGAGAGGAGATAAAGGAGATATTTGGAGACTAAACTAAAGTATAATAAGGAAGGCAATACACTATAACACCTGCAATGTGGAGAATCTCGTTCCAACGGTTCCTCATAGGACTCATTACCCTATCCGCTCATCCCCGGATATCATGGTACATCCTCCATCGTATAATAGACGCTATGCTCTACCACTTCCTCTTAGCGAGCGCCGAAGGTGCCCACGAGGCTATGGCCCTTCCCCTATGGACGGTGATACCGTTCGTAGGACTGCTGCTGACCATAGGGGTAATGTCCTTCATCGCGGCCAACTATCCGCACCACAGGCTGGCCCATATGTGGGAGAACAACAACTACAAGTTGGCGATAGCGACCCTGTGGGCGATACCGGTTCTGATCCTCTTCGCCACCCTCGGCGAATGGAGACCCATCATACACAGCCTTGAAGAGTACTTCGCCTTCATCGTCCTCATCTTCTCCCTCTTCGCCATATCCGGGGGCATATACCTTGAGGGGGACCTGAAGGCTACGCCCCTCGTGAATACCATCTTCCTCGCCATAGGAGCGGTGATAGCCAACTTCTTCGGGACGGCAGGGGCCAGCATGATCCTCATAAGGCCCCTATTGAGGACGAACTCCGAAAGGGCCATAACCCACCACATACCCATATTCTTCATCTTCATCGTCAGCAACATCGGGGGAAGCCTCCTCCCCATCGGAGACCCTCCGCTCTTCTTGGGATACCTTAGAGGAGTACCTTTCTTCTGGACGCTCCGGCTCATACCGGAGTGGGCCTTCACCGTCGGAATCCTTCTCCTCATCTTCTACATCTGGGACAGCAGAGCCTATAAGAGGGAGGAGAGGTACATAAAGTCCCTTGAGGAGAAGACCTTCAGACCTCTGAAACTCAAGGGGGCCATAAACTTCCTGTGGCTGTTGGGAGTACTGGCAGCCGTTATATTCCTGACTCCTAAGCAACTTGAGGCGTGGGGGCTGGCCAACGGCCCCTTAAAGTTCCTGCGGGAGTACGTAATGCTCTTCTTCACCGCCCTCTCCTTCATCACCTCCCCCCTAAGCTCCGAGACCCGCAGGGAGAACAACTTCACCTTTGAGCCTATAAAGGAGGTGGCCTATCTCTTCATCGGTATCTTCATAGCCATGGTCCCCGCCCTTGAGATCCTCCGCGCCAAGGGACCCGCCCTCGGCCTCACCGAGCCTTGGCAGTTCTTCTGGGCAACCGGCTCCCTCTCCTCCTTCCTTGACAACGCCCCGACCTACCTGACCTTCTTCTCCCTCGCCCAGGGTGTGGCCGAGCAGATGCCCCACGCGTACCATATACCTCCGGAGTTGGCCCACATAGGGGTGCCGGCGAAACTCCTCGCCGCTATATCCATCGGGGCCGTCTTTATGGGAGCCAACACTTACATAGGAAACGCCCCCAACTTCCTCGTGAAGAGCATAGCCGACGAGTGGGGATACAAGACCCCGGACTTCTTCTCCTATATGCTCAAGTACTCCATCCCCATCCTCATCCCCATCTTCGTCCTCGTGACGGTCATCTTCCTGCTGTGAGCGGAGGGAGGAAAGGCTGTGCGCCCTTAAAATACCTAATGTAATGCCCGCTACGTCGGAGTTTCTCAAGGAGTTGGAGTTCCGGATACGCTCCTTTTCCCCTAAGGATGAGGACAACGTCTTAGCCCTCCTTAACCTGGGCCTCATAATGCACAACATGGGGTGGTGGAACAGGTTGAGGTGGTACCTAAGGGAGCTGAAGAGGATAATGCGGGAGTGCAACCTACCGGAGGAGATGAGGCTGGGCTTCAAGAAGTCCATCCACCACTACCACCTCTCCCTCCACCTCATAGGGGATATGGCCTCCCTTAAGGCCCTTAAACACCTGAAGAGGCTCTTGGAGTTCAGAGACGAGGACCCGTACTTCGTCCACGGCGCCCTACGGATGTTCTACGAGTATCTCGGCCATGCCCCCCTTGCCTACAAGCACCTCCTCGTATCCGTCAGGCACTCGGAGCCGGGAAGAATCGTCGCCTGGGTCGGATGTCGTAGGGCGTTCTTTCTGATGTGCGGCGGAAGAGATCCAGCGGATAAGGGCATAGACATAGATAACTGCGAGGGGGAGGAACTGCAAGGCCGGGTGAAAGAGCTTCCGGAGATGACCGCCCTCGTCAAGGCCCACATCCTCTCTTACGCCGCCTTGATGGACCTCAAGGAAGCCGAGGAGGTGGCAGATAGGGTACTCCAAAGCGTGAGGATGGGTATGGAGCGGAACTACGACCACATAACCCTCCGCATCTTGAGGGCCTTCATCCCGGTCCTCATAACCCTTCGTAGGAGAAGTCTCGCCCGGAACCTCGTTATGATGGCCATATTTACGGCGAAGACGGAGAGGAGCCGTTATATGTACGAGTGGTTTAAGCTCTACAGTATGGCCATAGAGGGGAACGTGGAGGGTATAGAGAGACGGATAGAGGCCTACGCCCGCAGGAAGTACGTCGCCCACGAAATTTTGGCCAGGGAGATAGCCCACCGCTTCGGCGTATCCCCGCAGGAGAACCACAGGATAGCCCAGGAGAAGGCCGAGAGATACGGTGGTCAGTGCTACCTTAGGATGGCTAACGCCGTCGCCTCGTTCTGACGTCCGTAGAATCTCCTACCCGTGGAGAAACTTCTGCTCGGCATCGTACAGGGCATAACGGAGTTCCTGCCCGTCTCCTCCTCCGGCCACCTCGTCCTCTTAAAGCACCTCCTTGGCATAGGGGGGAAGGGGGCGTTCTACGAGGTATTCCTGCACTCGGCCACCTTCGTGGCGGTGGTGATAGTCCTACGGGACCGCATCTTCAACCGCTCCGCCTTTTGGAGGTACCTCTGGCTCTCGGTTATAGCCACCCTACCCCTATTTTTTGTCGTCCCATTCGCCGATACCGTTGAACGTACGTTTGAGAATCCGAAGGTCCTCCCCTTCACGTTCGGTGCGACCGCCCTCGTACTCCTCTCCACATACCTCGTACGACCCGGACGGAGGCGGGCAAGGTGGTACGACGCCCTCGTGATGGGGTTGGCCCAGGTCTTCGCCCTCCTACCCGGCGTCTCCCGGAGCGGCACCACCATAACCGTAGGTCTCCACAGGCGTTTGGACCCCGACGAGGCCTTCTCTCTCTCATTCTGGATGTTCCTTCCAGCGGCCCTCGGATCCTTTGTACTTGAACTTCGGAAGGTGGGGGACGTTGCACTAACCCCCTGGGACGGTGTGGTCTGGCTTGTGACCTTGGCCGTAGGCGTTGGTAGTTTGACGTTCCTGCGGAAGTTCGTAAGCAAGGGGAAATTTTGGGTTTTTGGAATATACGCCCTCGCTATCGCCATACTCTCTGCCTTCCTTTTCTTATAATAAGGTCGTTTCGCCTATAAAATACACACGATGAGGTTTGTAGAAGTGAACCTCCACGTGGCGAAGATGCTCATAGACGGGTGGCTCGCGGAGTTGGAGACTATGAACAGGTTCAAGGACGGGCGACCTTTCAAGTACAGTAAGGGGTTGATCGCCTTTGCGGCCGCCCTTAAGAACATCCTGCACGTTAGCTACCGCTCCCTTTGTAATATTTTAAGCGGCCTCCTCCCCAAGGAGAACGTGCCGCACTTCATAACCCTCCAACAGCGGATAGCCAAGATGGACACCCCTCCCCCGCCCGTCAAGAAGTCCCTGAACGTGTATTCCTACAAAAGGACCCACATCGTGTACGACAAGAAGGGGTTGAGGGTCCTCCGCCGCTTCCGTCCGAATCCCGAAGACTTCGTATCCCTTAAAATCACCATAAAACCGAACGTAAAGCGGCCCATAGTTCAGAACGTTGAGGTTATGGACGAGGAGAAGAAAGGATGATAGTCTTCCCGCTGATGGCCGACTCCGTCATCCTCTATACGAGGGAGGCGGAGGTCTACAGGAGCGTATCCCTACCTAGGGGGGATAAGTTTGAGATATACGGTCTCCCTTACAACCCGTCCGGTTTGAGGATATGGACGTCCTCCGGATACGTGGCCTCCTACTCCCTTAGGGACACCGTCCTACCCTTTGACAGGGAGAGGTACGACAGCCTGAAGCTCCTTTTGAGGATCTTGAACCGCCAGATTTCCTATACGAGCGCCCGGTACGCCCGTATGAAGTACGAGAGGGAGCTCCTCCTCTCTTACACCTCCAAGGAGGTTAGGGAACCCGCAAAGAACCTCCTTTCCCTAAGTCGGACGGTTGAGAGGGCCACCTACGCTATGGACAGCCTCAAGGCCGTATCCGACAGCCTAACGGAGGTGAAGAAGCGACTTGAGAGGGAGATCAAGGACCTTCAGGCCCCACAGAAGATACTGACGGTTAAGTTGAGGGACTTCAGAGGGGGGAAACTCTCCGTAGTGTATAGGGTACAGGCCTCGTGGTCGCCCATCTACGTATTCAAAGCCTATCCAGACAGCGGAAAGTTGAAGATGGAGGCGGTTGCGGAGGCGGAGAACCACTCCACTTTGCCCATAGCCACTAAGAGGGCGGTAGTCTCCACGTCCCTACCTCCAGAGTACTCCCCGCCTAAGCACTACAGGTGGATACTACGGGACGTAAACAGGCCGTTGAGGAAGAGCCTTGAGGAGGAGGAAGTCGTTGCAGCCGTCTCAGAGTACGCGGCGCCCGTTATCCCCCAGTTCAACTACGTAGCCACCCGGTACGAGTATCGGGGTAAGGTGGTGATACCCCAGAGGGGAAAGGCCAAGGCCCAGATACCCCTGTTCAGGCGCACCTACGAAGCCGAGTACCTGACCACCGCCTATCCGGAGATTAACCCAAAGGCATACATATCGGCCGTATTCACACCCGATGAGGACCTCACATCCGGGATGGCTACGGTGTATCTGGACAACGAGATGACGGCCCACTACCACTACCTCGGCGAGAGGCGGGGGGTACCCGACACCCTCTTCGTGGGCTACGACCCCTTCATAACCGGGGAGGTGAAGCTGCTGTCCCAGAAGAGGCGGGATCGGAGGAAGGGGAAGAAGCTCTTCGTCGTTGAGACGAGGGTGGAGGAGATAGTCGTCAAAAACGGCCGTAAGAGGCCCGTAGACCTGACTATCCACGTCCGGAAGCCCTTCGCCGGCGGCACGGTAAACATACACTACGTGCGGTTCAAACCCAAGCCAAAGAGGGACTTAGGGGACGGCCTGATGATGTGGCAGGTGAAGCTGAAACCGGGTGAGACCTTCAAAATAAGGAGGGAGATGCGGGTAGAGTACCTGAAAGGCGGTATCCTGAACTGGTAGTCGCCGGGTTAGAATCCCTTCTATGAGGAAGTTTGCCGTCAGGTTCTCTTACCTCTTGCCGATAGAGGGCGAGGCCATCGCGGACGGGGTGATTGCAGTTGAAGAGGGCGAGATAAGGGCGGTGGGCAGGTGGGGCGAGGTTGATGTGAGCGGCTATGAGGTGATAGACACCCGCCCCTCCATAGGCCTCCCCACCCTCGTTAATACTCACACCCACACGGCCATGGTGGCCTACAGGGGCCTTGCCGACGACCTCCCCCTCTTCAAGTGGCTTCAGGAGTACATCTGGCCGGCCGAGGGTAAGACCGTCAGCCCGGAGATGGTGAGGCTCGCCTACAGACTGGCCATAGCCGAGATGGTGAGCGGTGGCACAGGGGCCATAAACGATATGTACTTCTTTCAGGAGGTGGCCGCCGAGGTAATGGAGGAGATAGGCTTCAGGGGGGTCCTCGCCGAGGGCCTGATAGACTTCCCCACGCCCTCCTTCAAGGTGCCGGAGGAGGGGTTGAGGAGGGTAAGGGAGCAGATGGCTCTCAACGGTAAGTTTAAGTACGTGCGTTTCGGTGTGGCCCTCCACGCCCCCTACTCCTGCTCCCCGGACCTCCTCCGGGAGGGGTACGCTCTGGCGAAGGAAAACGGAGTCCCCCTGCACATGCACGTGGCCGAGACGGAGGACGAGGTGAGGCAGATAACGGAGAGGTACGGGAAGAGGCCGGTTGAGTACCTGAACTCCCTCGGTCTGTTTGACGGCGTCCATTTCGTAGCCGCCCACTCGGTCCACGTCTCCGATAAGGAAAGGGCCATATACCGGGAGAAGGGGGTGAAGGTGGCCCACGACCCGGAGAGCAACATGAAGCTGGCCTCCGGCGTCGCTCCTGTCCCCGACTACCTCAACGATGGCATAACCGTGGGCCTCGCAACGGACGGGGCCGCCTCCAACAACGACCTTGATATGTTCTCCGAGATGAGGAGCGCCGCCCTCCTCCACAAGGTAATCAGGATGGATCCGACGGTGATGGACGCCAGGACGGTGGTGGAGATGGCCACCCTCGGAGGAGCGAAGGTGCTGGGGATGGACTCCCTCATCGGCTCCCTCGTGCCGGGGAAGAGGGCGGACTTCATGGCCGTATCCCTTGACAGGCCCCACCTCCAGCCCATCTACGACCCTTACTCCCACCTCGTGTATGCCGCCAAGTCCGGCGACGTTGAGTGGGTCTTCATAGACGGGAGGCCCCTGAAGGAGAGGGGAAGGCTAACCTTCGTAGAGGAGGAGGAGATAGCAGAGATAGGGGAGAGGCTGAAGGGGATGGTCCTGAAGGCCCTGTCCGGAGGTTAGTACCCGACGGCCTTCTCCCTTAGAATGAATTGATGTTCCGGAGGCTTAAAGAAGAGGTCTCGTTCAAAGGCAAAGGTCTGCACACGGGGGAGGAGGGCGAGGTTGTGATCCGCCCGTCCGATAGGGGCTACACCTTCGTAAAGGAAGGTGTGAGGATAGAGGCCACCTACGGGAACGTTTGCGACACCAAGAGGCGCACCACCCTATGCTCCGGAGATGTAAGGGTTGAAACGGTTGAGCATCTCCTCTCCGCCCTGTACGGTCTCCGCATACTGGGGGCGGAAGTTGAGGTCCGGGGACCGGAGATCCCCGCTATGGACGGCTCCGCCCTACCGTTCGCCCAGGCCCTTTACGAGGCTTCGGAGGAGGCGGAGGGGAAGGCCTACCGCCTGAAGATGCCCATAACCTACGAGGAGGAGGGAAGCCGCATAGAGGGCAGGCCTTCGGAGGGGTTGAGGGTCTCCTACGCCTTAGAGTACTCCTCCCCTCAACGCTACAGCGCCTTCCTTGATCTAGAGATAACGCCGGAGACCTACCTGAAGGAGATAGCCCCCGCCCGTACCTTCGCCTTTGAGGAGGAGGTGGAGGAACTGATGGCCGAGGGACTCGCCAAGGGAGGCTCACCGGAGAACGCCCTGATAATAACGAAAGATGGAGCCAAGGGGGAGAGGATAGGGGACGAGGCCGTCAGGCACAAAGTCCTGGACTTCCTCGGGGACCTCGCCCTCACCGGTAGGTTTATAGACGGCCACTACGTCGTCTTCAGAGGGGGGCATACTTCCCACGTCGCCTTCGTCAGAAAGTTGGCAGAGGAGGGGATATGGGGCGATGGGATGGACATCAAGGGTATCCTCTCCCTCCTACCCCACAGGTACCCCTTCCTCCTCGTGGATAGGATAGTCCATATGGACGACAGAAGAATAGTGGGCCTGAAGAACGTGACCTTCAACGAGGCCTTCTTCAACGGCCACTTTCCCGATGAACCGGTGATGCCGGGGGTACTCCAGATAGAGGCCCTCGCCCAGGTGGCCGGTGTGGGGATGGTGTATAAGCTGAAGGAGATGGGGAAGGAGGGGGCCATACCCCTCTTCGCCGGCGTGGAGAACGCCCGCTTCCGGAGGGTGGTTCGCCCCGGAGATACCCTCGTACTGGAGGTCACCCTCATACGCTTCGGTGGGAGACTGGCCAAGGCCAAAGGCAGGGCGATGGTGGACGGCAAGGTAGCGACCGAAGTCGTAATGCTGGCCACCTTCACCGAACGGGGGGCCATATGAGGTGGCACGTAGGTGGCCGTCCGGGGTAAAATACCATACTTATGGTACCGATACACACGCACTTCAAGAACTTCCCTCCGACGGAGGCTCTGAACGCGTACATAACCAAGAGGTTCAAGTCCCTTGAGAAGTTCAAGGACCTCGTGATGCACATAGACCTCCATATGAGCGAGGAGAGGGGGCAGTACGTGGGGACGGCCGTCGCCAAGCTCAAGGGTAAGACCGTCCGGGTGGAGGCCCGCAACAAGGACCCTATGTCCGTCATAGACGAGCTGAAGGACGTACTCCTGCGTGAGATCAAGCGAGAGAAGGAGAAGATAAAGTTAGAGAGACGTAGAAGTTGATCCTCGGCAAGATAGACAGGTACGTCCTCCGGGAGTACCTCAAGGTCTTCTTGGTACTCGTCTTCGGCGTCATCGCCATCTTCGTTGTGGTGAACTTCTTTGAGATGACCGACAAGATAGCCGACCACAAACCCTCCCCCTTGGCCATAGCCCGCTACTACCTCTGGATGACCCCCTACCTCTTGAGCATCCTGATGCCCATAGCCGAACTTCTCGCCTGCTTCTTCTCGGTGGGGGAGATGAACAGGAGGCTTGAGATCCTCGCCCTAAAGGCCTCCGGCATAGACATCTGGAGGGTCTTCCTCCCCATCCTCCTCCTCGGCGTCATAAACACCGGGATAGGGATATACCTCAACTGGGAACTGGTACCCAAGGGTAGGCTGAAGGCCGCCGAGATAAAGGCGAGGGAGATAGAGAAGAGGAAGGACCTTCCGAGCCGGACCTTCGCCCGCAACCTGTCCTTCTTTGGCGAGGGGGACAGGTTATACTTCTTCTCCTACATCAACTCCCGCGAGAGGAGGGCGCAGGGTATATCCATCTTCGTCTTTGACAGCAGCAGGCGGATAAGGGAGCGGTTTGACGCCGTCTCCGCCCGATACACCGACGGACACTGGACCCTTGAGGGGGTGATCCATAGGGTGTTCAAAGGAGATGAAGAGGTTATGAGGAAGTACGCCAAGTACGTAGATACCCTGATGAAGGAGACACCGGCCCAGTTCCTTAAGCCCCTCGGAGACTCCCTTATGACGACGCCGGAGCTGCTGAAGAGGATTGATTTCCTCAAGAGGGCCGGCCTGGTGAATTACGAGGAGAGGACGGAGCTGGCCATCCGCTTCCTCTTTCCCATAATGAACTTCATCATTCTCCTGATAGGTTTGCCCCTGGCGGTCTTCTCAAGTACCCGCGGTGGGAATAGGGCGGTCTCCTTCGGCTCCGCCCTTTTCCTCGCCTTCTTCTACTGGGGAGCGCTCCAGTCGGCGAGGGCCTTCGGTGAGACGGGTAAGCTGGACCCTTGGATAGCCGCCTCTATCCCCAACCTCCTGTTTCTCCTCCTCGCCATCCCCCTGATGTTGAGGATGCACAGATAACTAAAGGCTTATGACCTTCAGCCTGCGGACGGCCATCCTATAGACCTCCTCCCTCCCCCTGCCGAGGTACTTCCGGGGGTCTATGCCGGAGTACTCGCGGAGGGCCTCAAGCACCCCCACCTTGAAGGCCATGCGCAGGTCCGTGTCCGTATTCACCTTCCTTATCCCCGCCCGTATGGCCTCCTTCAGGATATCGTCCGGTACCCCCCTGGCATCCTCCATCCCCAACTTCTCGGCGTAGTCCCTATAGACGCCAGAGGCACCGTGGAGGACGAGGGGGATCCCCGTCATTTCCCTTATCCTCCTTATGCGGGGGACGTCTATCCTCGGTTCTCCCTTGAACTTGTAGGCCCCGTGGGAGGTACCCACGGCCACGGCCAGCATATCCACCCCTGTTTCCTCAACGAAGGCCTTGGCCTCTTCGGGGTCGGTGTATATACTCTTCTCGGCCGAGACCTCGTCCTCCACGCCGGCGAGTACCCCCAGCTCCGCCTCTACGGTTATGCCGAGGGGCTTCGCCACCTCAACCACCTTTTTGGTTATGGCGACGTTCTCCCCGTAGGGTTTATCGGAGGCGTCTATCATCACCGAGGTGTAGCCGTAGCGGATGGCCTTGAGGACGGTCTCAAAGCTCCTCCCATGATCCAGATGGAGGGCTGCCGTTATCCCGTACCTTTCAACGAGGGCCTCCGCCATGGGCCGTATAACCTCAATGCCCATGTACCTTATCCCCCCCTCCGACGTGGCCAGTATGACGGGGACCTTCAGGTCCGCCGCCGCCCTGCAGATGGCGTCCAAGAACTCGTAGTTGTTGAAGTTGAAGGCGGCTACGGCCACCCCCTCACCTTCCGCCCATTCTATGACCTCCTTAGCCGGTACCAGCGGCATACCTGTAGTCTAAGGCCGGCCGAGGAAGGCCGTAGCCTCACCCCATGCGTACCTCTCCCTTATCCCCTCCGGCAGGAGGTTCAGGAGGTTGTGGATGTCCTCCACCTCCCTTATACCCTCGTACTCGCTCCCACCGAGGCCGAAGAAGTCCGAGCCGGAGACTATCCCCCCACCGAAGACGGAGTAGAACTCCCCTATCCTCCGGGCCAGTTCCTGCAGGGTTATCTCCCCGAAGAAGATGGCCCCGTACCCTATCCCCACGACTCCCCCACCGGAGATTATTTCCCTCGCCAGGTCGTAGGTCAGGATCCTCTGGGAGGGCGGCTCCTTCAGGATTCCCCCGTGGGAGTAGAGGTACTTCGCCCCGCTCTCCACCGTCTCGTATATGGCATCGTAGGAGGCGTGGGCCACGTCCACGAGTACCCCCCTCTCCTTCGCCCAGTGGAGGAACTCTCTTCCCAAGGAGGTGAGGCCCCCCTTCCCTCCCTTATCCCCGCAGCATGAGGTGGATAAGGCGGAGTCTACGTTCCACGTCAGGCCGAAGAGCCTTACCCCCATCCGGTAGAGGGCCTCGTACCGGTCAATCTCCTTCAGGTACCCCCCCTCAAGGCCGATTACGAGGTTGAGCCTGTCCGTCCGGACCTCCCCGAAGTCCGTCAAAAGGGAGGCGTTGGGCGACCTCTCCACCTCCTTGAGGAACCACTCCACCCCCCTCACCGTCCTGTCGTAGTCCCAGACCTCCCCTCCCTGAAGGGGCCAGACCGCCCCGACGACCAACCGGTACCCCGCCCTGTACAGCCTCTCTAATATACCGTTTATGAAGATTATGTCCTGATGGAAGTCGGCGATGGGCAGCATATCACCACTTCGGCAGCTGTACGAAGGGGTAGTCCCTCACCTCGTAGCGGAAGCGGCGGCCCCGGCTCTCTACCTCAACCTCCCCCGTCAGGTCCTTCGGTACGTACCCCATGGCTATGATGCCGTTGATGTGGGGGGAGAAGACGCCCGTCGTTATCCTGCCTACCTCCTCACCATCTGCGAATATCCTGTCCCCCTTGTGGGGTATGAGGCCCCTCCCCTCCTTTACGAAGCCCTTACGCAACTCCTTCACCTCAAGGTTCAGGAGGGCCTCCCGGCCCACGAAGTGCCCCTTGTTTAGTTTCACGAACCAGCCGAGGTTGGCGGAGAAGGGGTCCGTGTCCTCGTCTATGTCGTTCCCGTAGAGGGGATAGCCGGCCTCCGCCCGGAGGATGTCCCTCGCCCCCAGACCGGCCCACCTCACCTCCTCCCTGGCGAGTAAAGTCTCAACCAACTCCATCATCGGGGCGATGGGGCCGTAGACCTCAACCCCCCTCTCCCCCGTGTATCCGGTGGTGGCCACTATGAGGTCCCTCCAGAGGAATACCCTGTTCCTCCGGGCCGTCTTCAGGTCCTCAATACCCGTTATCTCCGCCATTATGGGGAGGGCATCCGGACCCTGAAGGGCCACCTGGGCCATCTCCTCCGTTACGTCTATCATATCGGCGTTAAAACCCTTCAACCTATCCCTCAACACCCCCCAGTCCTTCTCGTGGTTGGCGGCGTTCACCACCACCAGGTACTCCCCTTCGCGAAGGAAGTAGATGTACGCGTCGTCGTGGATCCCTCCCTTGGGGTTGAGCAGGAGGGTGTACTGGGCCTGCCTTCGCTTGCCGAGGCGGGAGACGTCGTTGGAGAAGGAGTAGTTGAGGAAGGGGAGGGCCTCCGGCCCGGAGACGGAGAAGCGGGCCATGTGGGAGACGTCAAAGAGGGAGGCGTGCTTTCTGGTCCAGAGGGTCTCATCAACTATACCCGTGTACTG
>WGAN01000091.1 GCA_015494805.1 Caldifarciminota bacterium | reverse complement strand
TAGACCCCAAAGAGATAGACGACGTGATAATGGGGTGCGCCTTCCCGGAGGCGGAGCAGGGTATGAACGTCGCCCGTGTGGCCCTCCTGCGGGCGGGGCTGCCCGTAGACGTACCCGGTATGACCATAAACCGCTTCTGCTCCTCCGGTCTCCAGTCCATAGCCATAGCCGCCCAGTGGATAATGGCCGGGTGGGCCGACCTCATCATCGCCGGTGGGGTTGAGTCCATGAGCAAGGTCCCTATGGGCGGCATAAAGGCCTCCCCCAACCCGTACCTGATGGACAATCACCCGGAGGTCTATATGTCCATGGGCCTGACGGCCGAGAGGGTGGCGGAGATGTATAACATCTCCCGCGAGGACCAGGACAAGTTCGGGTACGAGAGCCATATGAAGGCGGCCCGCGCCATAAAGGAGGGGAGGTTCAAGGAGCAGATAGTCCCCGTAAAGACCCGCGTCATCAGAAAGGACGAGGACGGGAACCCGTACGTGGAGGAGATAGTGTTTGAGGTGGACGAGGGCGTGCGGTACGACACCTCCCTTGAGAAGATGGCCAAACTGAAGCCGGTCTTCAAGCAGGGTGGTACGGTGACGGCCGGGAACTCTTCCCAGACGAGCGACGGGGCCGCAGCCGTCCTCGTGATGTCCGAGGAGAAGGCCAAGGCCCTCGGCATAAAGGGACCGGCCGCCTACTTCAGGTCCTACGCCGTCGCCGGAGTACCCCCGGAGATAATGGGCATAGGCCCAGTGAAGGCCATACCTAAAGCCCTGAAACTGGCCGGCCTGACGGTTGATGACCTGGACGTCATAGAGCTGAACGAGGCCTTCGCCTCCCAGTCCCTCGCCGTGATAAGGGAGCTGAACCTCCCCTACGAGAGGGTGAATCCCAACGGCGGAGCCATAGCCCTCGGACACCCGCTCGGTGCGACGGGTGCCATACTGACAGCCAAGCTCCTGTACGAGCTGCAGAGGATAGGGGGCCAGCTCGGTATGGTCACGATGTGTATTGGCGGAGGTATGGGAGCGGCGGGTATATTTGAGATGATCTGACGGAAAGGGGGCCGAAAGGCCCCCCATTTCGTATTCGGGCCTATAATCTCGGCGGGGATGAGGATTTACAGGGATAGGTACGACGCCGGTCGCATCTTGGCTGAACTTCTCAAGAGGGAGGGCGTAAAGGGGGATATCGTAGTGGCCATACCGAGAGGAGGGGTCGCGGTGGCTCACCCGATAGCGGAGGAGTTAGGACTCCCCCTAAGGACGGTGGGGGTCAAGAAGCTCGCCCCCTTCCACTCACCGGAGTCGGGTTTCGGTGCGATAGCCGTAGACGGAAGCTTCGTCGTAGATGAGGGGTACATGGGGCTTCTGGGGGTGGACTACCCGGAGCTGGAGGAGATAAAGGCGGTGGCCCTCAAGGAGGCGGAGGAGAAGCACCGCAAGTTCAAGGGGGTGATGCCGGAGGAGGTGGAAGGTAAGTCCGTGATAGTGGTGGACGACGGGATAGCGACGGGCTTCACCACGATAGCAGCAGCCGAGTTCCTCCGTAATGCCGGTGCGAAGAGCCTAACCCTCGCCGTCCCCGTTGCCTCATCTTCGGCCTACAGGAACGTCCTCCGGTACTACGACAGGGTAATGTGTCCGCAGGTCGTGGATACCTTGTACTTCGCCGTAGGGGCCTTCTACGAGGACTTCCACCAGTTGAGCGACGAGGAGGTCCTAAGGCTCCTGTCAGATCCTATCGTACCTTAGGGCGGCGTACCCCACCACGGAGTGGGGGTCTCCGGCCGTGTCTGCGCTGGTGCCGTAGGCGAGTAAAGCCGGCCTCCAACGGAGTTCCCGCGCTATCGCGGCGAGGGTGGCCCAGGCGTACCTACCACAGGCTTCCCTCTCTAAGAGGGCCTCGGCGTCGTTCCTTAGGGCTATCTCCAAGGTCTCCCTGTCCATCGCGCGGGCAATGTGGTCGGGGTAGTAGTGTGAGAGGTCGGTTGATACCACTATCAGGTCCCCCTCCCTAAGGATACCGAGGAGTTTGTCGGCGACTAAGAGGGGATTGACTATGCCGAAGGCGAGGGGGACGATCTGGAAGTCCCCAAGGACCACCTGAAGGAAGGGAAGTTCCACCTCCAAGGAGTGTTCCGGTATAAGGGGGTCGGCCAGGTCGGTGAAGGGAT
>WGAN01000090.1 GCA_015494805.1 Caldifarciminota bacterium | reverse complement strand
CTACCCCAACGGTAAGGTCTCCCCTTACGACGCCCTCGGCGACTACGTTGGCTGGGTGAGGAAGAACGTAGAGATAACCAAGGACTTCTACGTGGGCGTAGATGCTGGGAACGGCGTAGCAGGGCCGACGGTGGAGAGGCTCTATCCGAAGAAGGGGATAAGGTACGAGGGGCTGTATATGGAGCCGGACGGGACCTTCCCCAACCACATACCTGACCCGACCGTACCCAAGTACATGGAGGCCCTATCCCGCCTCGTCGTAGAGAAGGGGTTGGACATGGGCTTCGGCTTTGACGGGGACGCCGACCGCTTCGGCCTCGTTGGACCCGACGGGAAGCTCGTGTTCGCCGACAAGATACTGGCCCTACTCGCCCGCCCCGTCCTAAGGGAGATACCGGGCGCCCCCATAATCCTTGACGTCAAATGCTCCAAGGGGGTGGTGGAGTACCTCCAGAGGCTCGGCGCCAAGGTGGTGATGTGGAAGACCGGCCACTCCCTGATAAAGGCCAAGATGAAGGAGATAGACGCCCCCCTGGCCGGTGAGATGTCCGGACACATCTTCTTCAAGTACCGTTTCTTCGGCCACGACGACGCCATATACGCCTCCCTCCGCTTCCTTGAGATGCTCTCGCAGGAGGAGAAGTCCCTACCCGAACTCCTCGCAGAGATACCGGAGTACATCTCCACGCCGGAGATAAGGGTCCCCGTTGATAACGACGAGGTGAAGTTCAAGATAGTGGCCGAGCTGGTGGAGAAGTTCAAGGCGAAGGGTCTGCCCGTGATAGACATAGACGGCGCCCGCATTGAGTTCCCCGACGGCTTCGCCCTCGTCAGGGCGTCCAATACCCAGAGCGTCTTGGTGATGAGGTTTGAGGCCAAGACGAAGGAGAGGCTTGAGGAGCTGAAGGAGTTGGTGTATTCCGAGCTT
Organism: Caldifarciminota bacterium; assembly: GCA_015494805.1. GTDB lineage: Bacteria > Hydrothermota > Hydrothermia > LBFQ01 > LBFQ01 > JAADCS01. The sequence goes on along the minus strand of WGAN01000090.1, from coordinate 20,963 downwards.
AGAAAGTATCCGGAGGTACATTTGGACGCCGAGGCGCACTGACGGAGAGGCTTATGGCCAGAGGGAAGGGGAAGAAGAAGGACACCCCACTGCTTGAGCAGTACAAGAGGATAAAGGCGGAGCATCCGGAGGAGATCCTCCTCTTTCACCTGGGGGACTTCTACGAGACCTTCTTTGAGGATGCGGAGACGGTCTCCAAGGTCCTGGGCATCGTCCTTACGAGCCGCCCGATGGGAAAGGGGATCAGGGTGCCGATGGCGGGGATACCCGTCAGGGCGGCCGAATCCTACATCAACCGCCTCCTGAAGGCCGGTTATAAGGTGGCCATATGCGAGCAGACGGACGAGAAGGAGGGGAGGACCCTCCTAAAGAGGGTAGTCACCGAGGTCATAACGCCGGGGACCGTCCTGTCCGAGGGGATACTGCCGGAGGACACCCACAACTACCTCGTCTCCTACGTCTCGGCCCTTGGCGAGGCCGGGGTGGCCATGGCCGACGTATCTACAGGGGACGTCCTCTACATCTACGGCAAGGAGGAGGAGGTGAGGGAGGAGCTGGAGAGGTTGGAGGTGGGGGAGATGATAGTCCCGAAGGGGAAGAGGCCCCCAGTTGAGGTTAAGGCGATAACGGAGAGGGACCGGGAGGTCTTTTCCTCGGAGTTAGGCCTGCAGATGTTGAGGGAGGTCTACGGCGAAACCTATGACCTCCCGCCCCTCGTATTGAGCGCCTTCGCCGCCCTCGTCTCCTACCTGAAGGAGAAGAGACCCACCGCCCTCGCCCACCTACAGAGGCCGGTTGAGTACCTAAGGGGCAGGTACGTACCCCTTGACTTCCGCACTATGGACACCCTTGACCTCTTCGGGGAGAGGTCGCTTTACTCCCTCCTCAACAGGTGCCGCACCCCTATGGGAAAGAGGCTCCTGCGGTTCTCAATCTCCCACCCCTTCCGCAACTTGGAGGACATACTGAACCGCCAGAGGAGGGTTGAGACCTTCCTCAACGACCGCCTCCTCGCGCGGGACGTAGGGAAACTACTCTCCGACGTCCGGGACTTGGAGAGGGACACCGCCCGCGCCTCCTCCTACCGCCTCTCCCCCCGGAACCTCCTACGGTTCGCCCTGTCCCTTGAGGCGGCGGTTAGCGTAGCCGAACGGTTGAGGGGGATACCGGAGGAAAGCATCTCCTCCCTCAAGGCCCTCGCCTCCCGTATAAGGGAAACCTTAACGGAGGAACCCCCTTCGGACCTGTCCTCCGGTGGGGTTATAAGGGACGGGGTGGATAAGAACCTTGACGAGTTGCGGAGGATACAGGAGGAGGGGGACCGCCTCCTGAAGGAGTTGGAGGAGAAGGAGAGGCGGAGGACGGGGATACAGAGCCTCAAGGTGGGTTTCGTTTCGGCCTTCGGGTACTACTACGAGGTACCACGGAGCCAGAGGAGGAAGGTGCCGGAGGACTTCGTACCCATCCAGTCCCTCAAGAACTCCGAGAGGTACAAGACGGCCGAGCTTCAGGAGTTGGAGATGAAGATACTCTCCGCCAAGGAGAGGGCGGTGGGCCTTGAGAGGGAGCTTTACCGGGGCCTCTTATCGGAGGTGGTAAAGCACGCCGGGGAGATAAAGCAACTCGGAGGTTTCATAGCAGAGACGGATCTGGCCTTAGCCCTATCGGACGTCGCCCACGATTACGGGTACGTAAGGCCGGAGATACACGGCGGCTACGCCCTTGAGATAGAGGAAGGGAGGCACCCGACGGTTGAGGCCTTTATGGACGTTGCCTTCGTACCCAACGACACCCACCTAACCGAAGGGCGCTTCTTCGCCCTCATAACCGGCCCGAACATGGGCGGAAAGTCCACCTATCTCCGTCAGGTAGGTTTGATAGTCCTGATGGCCCACATCGGAAGCTACGTACCGGCGAAGAAGGCCCGAATACCCCTGACAGACCGGATATTCACCCGCATAGGAGCCTCCGACGACCTCACGAGGGGGGTATCCACCTTTATGGCGGAGATGAACGAGGTCTCCAACATCCTACGCTACGCCACCTCAAGGAGCCTCGTACTCCTGGACGAGATAGGGAGGGGGACCAGCACCCACGATGGCCTGGCCATCGCCTGGGCGGTGTCGGAGTACATCCTCAACCGGATAAGGGCGAAGACCCTCTTCGCCACCCACTACCACGAGCTGTCCCGTCTCGCCTCGGAGCATCCCAACGCCTTCAACCTGCAGGCCGCCGTCAGGGAGGAAGAGGACGAGGTCGTGTTCTTATACAAGGTGGTGCCGGGGAGCGCCGACCGGAGCTACGGCATATACGTCGCCCGACTCGCCGGTCTCCCGGAGGAGGTCATACGAAGGGCCGAGGAGCTGCAGAGGAGGTTTGAGAGGGAGTTCCTGCTGAAGGCTTCGGGGGGCGGGGAGGAGCTGGCGGAGTTCATAAGGAGCATAGACGTGGATGCCCTTTCCCCAAGGGACGCCCTTGACGTCCTCTACGAGCTGAAGCGTCGGGTGGAGGGGAAATAACCGCAATGCGATGGTAAAAGGCACCCCCTACCGTCGTATAATCCTCCCCTATGTTCTACCCCTTTTTTGAGCTTTCCTCGGTTGCCTTGAGCTACGGCGCCAATTCGCTCAACAACCCCGCAGGTTTGGCCTACGGAAGCGGGGAGTTTATGGCTTTCTACGCCGGCGGGGCTTACGGCCTAAACCTCGCCTTTAAGGGGTTCGGGTTCGGCTACGTTCGGGACTCCGGGGGGCAGTACTTTAGCCTCGCCTCCGCCTTCAAGGGCGGCCCCCTCTCCCTCGGCGGGGACTACGACCCCCTCAACAACCGCTGGAGAGCGGGGTTCCTCCTCCGCCCTACCTCCTTCCTCTCCGTCGGTGCCGTCGTTGAAGGTAAGGAAGGGGTGGGCCTCGGCGTCGGCCTGCGTCCCTTCAAGGATATCCTAACCCTGTACGCCGGTTCGTACTACACCAAACTTGACCTAACGGACGGTACGGACGTCCGGGAACTGGCGGGGGCATCCCCATCCTTTGGCCTCTTCCTCCAGCCCCTACCCTATGTGGGCCTCCGTCTGGAAGCCCGCTCCCCCGACCTCAAAACCTACACCCTTGGAGCCGGCCTTGAGGTGGCCTTCGGCAAGCTCCGTCTGGGAGGTGCCGCCTCCTCCGTCTCAAAGGCCTTCGGCCTTCTCCTCTCCGAGTCCTACTTCACCCCCTCCCTCAAGGAGGGTAGGTACGAGGTTAAGGTAAGCTCCTACACCGAAGATGGGAGGCAGGGTTTCCTTAGCAAAGGAAAGAAGTTCTACGATTTCATAAAGGAGGTGAAGGAGGCGGTTGAGTCCCCCAACGTCAAGATCATAGCCCTTGATATGCGGAACTTCGGCCTCTCTATGGCCCAGGCGGAGGAGCTACGCAACCTCCTGAAAGAGGCAAAGGCGAAGGGTAAGGAGGTCCTATCCTTCTCCGACGGCTACTCCACCGCCTCGTACTACGTGGCCTCCGTCGGCAAGGTCTATCTGGCCCCGGCGGGGGAGATGGCCTTCCCCGGCCTATCCGCCGAGCTAACCTTCTTCAAGAGGACCTTTGACTCCCTCGGCATAAAGGTGCAACTCTTCCGGGTGGGTAAGTACAAGTCGGCTATGGAACCCTTCGTGAGGGATACGATGTCGGAGGAGAACCGGGAGCAGTACCGCCGGATGTTGGAAGTCGTATGGGGCATCTGGCTCAAGGACGTCGCTGAGGGCAGGGGTATGGACCCCGACTCCCTCAACTCCCTCATAAAGGGACACCTCGGCGTATTCCTCCCCAAGGAGGCGAAGAAACTCGGTCTAATAGACAGCATCATCTACGAGGACCAGTGGAGGAAACTCCTGAAGGAGAAGGGCAGGAAGGTCAAGGTAGTGAAGGTGAATAGGAGGGAGTGGAAGGAGGACAGGCCCAAGATAGCCGTCGTCGTGGCCGAGGGGGGCATAGTCAGCGGTGAAAGCTCCTACAACCCCATCCCCCTCTTCGGCGGTAAGACCATCGGCGACAGGACGCTGGTCAAGATCCTGAACAAACTCCGCAAGGACAAGAGCGTAAAGGCTGTAGTACTGCGGGTGAATTCCCCCGGAGGGAGCGCCCTCGCATCGGACAACATAGCCCGCGCCGTCTCCCTCCTATCTAAGGAGAAGCCCGTTATAGTCTCCATGGGGAGCGTAGCCGCCTCCGGTGGATACTACATCTCCGCCCTCGCCGACACCATCCTCGCGGACCGCACCACCCTGACCGGTTCCATAGGGGTGATAGGGGCGAAGTTCGTCCTGCGGGACTTCTACAGGAACAAGCTCCACCTGAACAGGGACGTCGTCAAGACCTACCCCTTCAGCGACGCCTGGTCCCTGTGGAGGGAGATGGACTCCACGGAGGTGCGGGAAGTGAGGAGGATGATAGAGGCCGTGTATGAGGACTTCGTCTCCGTCGTATCTAAGGGCAGGGGCCTCTCCCCCGACTCCGTCAAGGCCATCGGCGGTGGTAGGGTCTGGACGGGATACGACGCCCGCAATATAGGTTTGGTGGACGCTTACGGAGGCATCCTTGACGCCGTAGCCCTCGCCGCCGAGAAGGCCAAGGTGAAGGAGTACGATGTGGTGGTCTATCCGAAGCCCAAGGGTACGATGGACAAGGTGAAGGACCTGATGGGTAAGAAGAGCCTCCTCAAGATAACGCCGCCGGAGGGCCTCCAGCTTCTGTACAGGATGGAGTACGACGTGAGGCTCAAGTGAGGGATGGCCATCAAGAGGGAGTACCTTGAGAGAAACAGGAGCCTCTGGGCGGCCATAAGGGACGTACTGGGGGAGGAGTACGACGAGTACGTCCGATACATCACCTCCCCCTCCTACCGCCCCTACATCCGGGCCAACACCCTGAAGATAACCCCGGAGGCCCTAAGGGATAGGTTGGAGGCCAAGGGTTTCGTATTGGAGGGGACGGTACTGCCCTACGCCTTTCGGGTTCTCCGCTATCCTTCGGAGATGGGAAAAACCCTTGAACACTTCCTCGGATACTACTACGTTCAAGACCTCGCCTCCATGCTCCCCGCCCACCTCCTCAACCCCCGTCCCCACTCCTTCGTCTTGGACATAGCCGCCGCCCCCGGCTCCAAGACCACCCTACTCTCCGCCCTTATGGGGAACACGGGGATGGTTTTCGCCAACGACGCCTCTATGGACAGGGCCAAGGCCCTCGTGAACAACGTGGAGAGGATGGGGAGCCTGAACGTCGTCGTGAGCATATACAAAGGGGAAAAACTCGTCCGTTTCTACCGGGAGTACTACGACTACGTCCTGGTAGACGCCCCCTGCTCCTCCGTCGGTACCCTCCACAAGAACCCGGAGGTAGCCCTGTGGTGGTCCCCAAAGGACGTCAAGGCCTACAGCCGCGTCCAGTACCGCCTACTCCTTGCTGGATGGGAGATGCTCAAACCCGGTGGCAGGCTCGTGTATTCCACCTGCACCATCACCTACGAGGAGAACGAGGGGGTGGTGGAGAGGTTCCTAAGGGAGAGCGGGGCGACCCTCGTCCCCGTCCCGGAGGTTGGCATAGGGGAGATAGAAGGGGCCATACCCGGCACGAGGCGATTCTATCCCCACCGGACGGATACGGAGGGTTTCTTCATAGCTATGTTTGAAAAGGCCTAAGGGGCGCACTATAACGGGGAAATTTTGAGTCTAACAGAGAATTGTTGCAGATTTTTTCGGATTACTGGAATATTGTGATGCCCGTCCGGACTTCCCAAAATCGGAGGCGACGATCTGAATCGTTGTGATCCCTATTTGCACAGTATCGGAGATAAATCGCATTAAAAGTTTAGGTATTCCGCCGATGAGGGGATAAGATGCTGGGATTTTGAACATAGGCTTTCAATTTTACGAAAGCAACGTTTTACATTTCTGAAATAGGGATTAGCAATTTCTAAAGAATGAGTTCAAGATTTTTTAAACGGACGCACGAGAGGGACTCCGGGCAGGAGATGGGGTGCATTTCTATCAATTTTAATACAGTAAAATCGCAGTTTCTTGCAACGAATAAGCATAGATAACAATTTTTGTACAAAATTATGGAAACATATCAACAGAACCGACAGGTGGCCCACCTACGACCCGCTCACCTTCAAAAACCGAAATTCCAACGGCATCTCCGTGGCCCACCTTCGGTGCGAGGGAGTGTCTCACTTTTACATAAATACGTTGAAAAGTGCAACAGTCTAACGGCGGGCAGTGGAGGATCGCACCTTTCAAACGGGGCGTTGGGCCGGAGGCGGGGGACGTACCTATGCCGGATGGCCACCACGATGGACGGCTTACGGGGATAGAATAGCCCCTATGAAGAGTAAAGCCGTCGCCTTTGCAGGGCAACCTCTGTCCGGTAAAACCTACACTGTGGCCAGAATCCTCGCTATGCTGAAGAAGATTCCCAAGGCGGATACGAAGTATTTGGACTACGAGCCGGACGAGCAGGAGCGAGGCTCAACCACCACCCTAAAGGTCTTCTCGGTAATGGAGCCTGACGCCCACGTCCACCTGTTGGATACCCCCGGATTCATAGAGTTCTTCTATCAGAGCGACCTCGGTATCCGTATGGCGGATACTGCCTTCATATTCCTGAAGGCCGGGAGTGAGGTAGATGCGAGCGTTGAGCATGCCTACCTGACGGCCAAGCGGTTCGGTATCCCCTCCTCCTTCGTCATAACCCAGTACTCCTCCGGCGACTGGCAGAAGACCCTTGAGTCCATAAAGGCCCTAACCGGAGGGAAGGCCCAGATCTTCGCCGAGCCGGGAACTCCTCCCACCTTGGACAACATGAGCGAGGAGCTGAAGGAGGAGATCATATCCTTTGACGACGCCCTCCTTGAGAAGTACTTAGAGGAGGGGGAGGTGAGCGAGGAGGAGATAAGGAAGGTGATAGACCAGGCCTTGAGGTCCCCGAACATCCACCCCGTCCTCTTCGTAGATGGGGACGAGGACGTCAAGAACTTCTACGAGTACATCAAGGGTGTGGTCCCCGGATACGAGGGCGAGGAGGTACCCGCCGTGGTCATCTTCAAGGCCTCCTTTGACCCCTCTATGGGGGAGCAGTTCTACGGCAGGGTCTTCGGCAAGATAACGAAGGGGATGGAGCTGAAGAACAGGCGGACGGGGACGGTGGAGAAGCTCTCCCACATATACGTACCCCTCGGAAAGAACAGGGAGGAAGTGGAGGAGATCCTCGCCGGGGACTTCGTCGTCCTGCCTAAGTTAAGGGATGCCGAGGTGGGAGACATCCTGACGGCGGGGGACGTGGAGTTTGAGTACGAGTTCCTTCCCGACCCCTTCAAACCCTACGTGGTGGCCATCAGCCCGAAGGGCAGGGCCTCCGAGGAGAAGATATCCGATGCTATGCACCGCCTTGGGCGGGAGGACAGGTCCTTCTCCTACGAGTACAACGCCGAGCTCCACCAGCACCTCCTGAAGGCCCAGGGCGCCACCCATGTGAACGCCATAATCTCCCGCCTGAAGGGTAAGTTCGGCGTAGAGGTGGAGCTGACCAGACCCAGGATCCCCTACCGTGAGACCATACGCAAGAAGGCCGAGGCCGAGGGTAAGATAAAGAAGCAGACCGGAGGCCGCGGTCAGTACGCCATCGCCAACATCCGCATAGAGCCTCTACCCAGAGATAAGGAGTACGAGTTCATAAACTCCATCTTCGGCGGCGCCATACCCAAGGAGTACATCCCCTCGGTTGAGACCGGCATAAAGAAGGCCATGGCCGAGGGCGTCATAGCCGGCTACCCCGTCGTGAACGTCAAGGTGGAGCTGTACGACGGTAAGCACCACCCCGTAGATTCCTCCAACTTCGCCTTTGAGATGGCCGGCAAGCTCGCCTTCAAGAACGCCGCCGAGAAGGCCGACCCCTACATCCTTGAGCCTTTCTACGAGGTGGAGATACTGGTGCCGGAAGAGAACTTGGGGGACGTGATGGGCGAGATAAACTCCCGCCGCGGCAGGGTTATGGGGTTTGAGCCGGCCGAGAGGAAGGGCTACCAGAGGATAAAGGCCCTCGTACCCCTTGAGAACGTCTACGACCTGATAGTTCCCTTGAGGTCCATAACCAAGGGTCGCACCGACCTGACCTACCGCTTCTCCCACTACGAAGAGGCACCCAAGAACGTACAGGAGAGGGTGATAGCCGAGTACCAGCAGGCCCAAAAGGAGGGTTAGAGGCGGGCCTCAAGGAGAGACAGGAAGCGGTGGAGGTTCTCCTCCCAGTTGCACCTTTGTAGGATAAGGGAGCGGTTTAATAGGCGCGCCCTCTCCCACCACGGGAAGGTGAAGGTTCGTTTGAATCGCTCGTACATTTCCCTCGCCTTCGGAGGGGAGAGTATCCCCCTCTCCTCGTCTAACCACTCCCTGTTGGCCGGTATGTCCGAAGCTATGGGAACACCGCCGAGTGCCATACACTCAAGGAGGGAGACGGAGGAGGCGTCCCTGTCGGGTACGGACAGGCAGAAGTGGGCCTCCCTAAGGACGTTCAGGTAATCCTCGTAGCCGAGGCTCCCCGTAAAGTTTATGTTTAAGCCGAGGCCCCTGGCCCTCTCCCTTATCTCCGGTGTCAGGTTTCCGGTCTGGAGGTAAGTGACCCGTATAGGCATCTCCCTGCTGAGGATGGATAGGAACTCCAGAATCTCGTAGTGGTTGAAGAGTGGCTCGTGCCTCCGCAGGGAGACGAAGTGTAGCGGGGAACGGGGTAGGTCCTTCAGGGGGAGTCTCCTGACCTCCTCCCCCACACCGAAGGGGATAACTACCACCCTATCTGGGGGGAAACCGAAGTCCTTCCTAAGGATATCTACGATGAAACCGGCGTCCGCCACGACCAGATCGTAAGCCTTGAGTATCCGCCCGGCGAGGGAGCGGTGGAGAGGGGTCTTGAAGGCCCAGTAGAGTATGTCCGACCCCCACAGGGCGAGGACCTTAACCTTCGCCTTCAGGAAGGCCCCTATGAGGCCGTAGTTCGGGAGGAAGTGGGCGAAGACTACCTCCGGCTCGAACCCCTTGGCCACCTCCCTAACGCGGGGTACGGAGAGGACGTACTTGAGCTTTCCCCCCCAACCGTCGGAGAGGACGATGGCCTCCCCTCCCCTCGCAGGCTCCAAGGATAGGGTAAGGACGTCGTACCCCTCCCTACGGAGGGACTCCGCCCACCTGTGGGTGTGGTAAGAGGAGGCGTCTCCAAGGAGGAGGATCCTCATGCCCTTATGAATCCGCCCTCGTCTATCATAACGACGAGCTTCAGGACTATCACCTCGCTTATGTCGTCCGTCCTTATGCTTATCTCCGGGACGTCCTCCGGTATGCTCTCCCCGTACCTCAACTGCTCCTCAAGGTACCGCCTCAACTCCACCTCCCCCCTCTGGATGGCTTCGGGGAGGCTGACGCTCTTCACCCTTATGCCCCTTATGGCCGGTATCTCAAGGACGTAGTCCCCTTCCATAGAAAGGGTTATCTTCGCCGTGTACTTGAAGACCATAACCTCACCTCCCCTCTATGGTGTAGAAAGCGTAAAGGACGCCAAAGACGACGGCGGCGGAGACGAGCATCTCCAACGTCCCTCCGGGGGGAGGCTCCGGTGGGGACACCCCTTCCACCTTAACCACTTCTACGTCCGACGGGGATATGCGGTCGCGGTAGGTACCGCTTACGTCCCCGGAGAAGCCGCATCCGGAAACTATAGCCCTAAAGGAGGCTATCCGCTCTATACCCCAGAGATTTCGCCTATATACGACGCGGGCGTCGGCCACGTTCACTTTGGTCGTGCAGGATAGGGAGGTGTCGGTATAGCGGAGGAGGAGGTAGTCGGACAGGGACCGGGGAACCCCCTCACCGACAACGAACGTCCTCGTTGAAAAGACGCATCTCCCACTACAGGCACTGTCGACGGCGGCGTAGAGGATCTCTATATCGTTGGGGGGGAGGGCGAAGAGGAGGAGCATGCTATCCGCCCAGCTCCCCACCCCCCTCCCAACCCTCTTCCCCTTCCTCTAGGTCCGGTAGGTACTCCGAGGCCGTATCCATAACCGTTGAGCTGGCGAAGATAGGGGCGCCGGCCCTTAGGGCTACGGCCATAGCATCGGAGGGGCGGGCGTCTATGCTGTAGGTCTGCCCTTCGCGGTTCAGTATCAGACGGGCGTAGAAGGTGCCGTCTACGAGGTCGTTTATCACTACCTTTTCAACCTTGGCACCGAGTGTCTTTATCACCTCGTACAGGAGGTCGTGGGTCAGGGGGCGGCTGAAGGTCTCCCCGTTCAGGGCCATACTTATGGCCTTCCCCTCAAACGGCCCCACGATTATGGGAAGATGGCGGCTCCCGTTCTTCTCCTTGAGGAGTACGGCTATACCCATCCCCCCGCCCTCGGTTTGGATGAGGGCGACGTTCTTGACCTCAAGCTCTACGAGGTTGCTCATTACTCCTCCGGCTCTACCCGGACCTTCACCTTGGCTACGACTTCGGGGTGGAGCTTTATCTCCACCTCGTGGGTACCGAACTCGGATATCCCCTCCTCCAAGAGCACCTGGGACTTGTCTACGTTGTATCCAAGCTCCTTGAGCTTGTCGGCTACGTCCTTGGCGGAGACGGAGCCGAAGGGCTTGCCCTCCTCGTTGGTCTTCAGGACGAACAGGAGCCTCTCCCCAGACATCCTCTTGGCGACTTGCTGCATCTTTCCCTTCTTCCTCTTGAGGGATAGCTCCTTCATCTTCCTCTGGTTCTCCCACTGCTTTATGACGGAGGGGGTGGCCTCAAGGGCGAAGCCCCTCGGTATCAGGTAGTTCTTGGCGTACCCCCATTTAACCTTCACGATGTCCCCCGCCTTACCGAGCTTGGGGACGTCCCTGATGAGGAGGACGTTGACCTGCTTCATACCACGTACTCCTTTATGAAGGGCAGGAGGGCCAACATGCGGGCGCGCTTTATCGCTCTGGCGAGACGCCTCTGCTCCTTGGCCGTCAGGCGGGTGTATCTACGGGGCAGTATCTTCCCCGTAGGCGATATGTACCTCTTGAGGGTCTCCACGTCCTTGTAGTCAAACGTCCTCTCCTTCCTCTTCCTTGGCATCTTTCACCTCCTTTCTTAGAAGGGCATCTCCGGAGGTAGGTCTATATCCTCCTCCGAGGGTGGCTCGTACTGCGAAAGCTCTACTTCCCCTTCACGCTGGGCGACGGTCCTCTCCAGCACCTGTACCCTGTAGGCCCTTATCTCGTACGTGTGGAACTTCCTCCCCTCGTTCTCCCACTCCCTGTAGCGGAGCCTCCCCTCAACCACGACGGGGGTCCCCCGCATCAACCTCTGAATGAGAGCCTCGTTGAGGTCGTTCCTACCGAGGGAGTAAAGGACGTCTATGAATACGGTGTTGCTCTTCCACTCCCCACCGCTCTTGTAGGGGGTGTCCGAGGCCAGACGGAACTTTATGAAGTTCCTACCGTCGGACGTGTGCCTCATCTCTGCGTCGGAGACCAACCTCCCCGACAGTATTACGAAGTTTATGTTGGGTAAGCGAAGGCTTCTCTCCTCTTTCATTCCTCGTCCCTCCGAACAACCATATACCTAAGGAAGGTACGCATGAGCCTTAGATGGGTGTTGAGGTCGTAGGCCACCTGTGGTGGGGCCTTGAAGTGTATAAAGTAGTACCTTCCGTGCGTTTGCTTCTTGATGGGGTAGGCGAGTTCCCGGATTCCCCAGTCCTCCTCGCCCGTTATCTCCCCACCGTTCTCCGTTATGAAGGCCTTGACCTTCTCTATGGACCCAGCCTGCTCCTCGTCGCTCTGCTGGGGGCTCAAAACAAGAGCCACTTCGTACTCTCGCATAGCCGGGAATTATACGACCGAAAGACGCTTTATGGGGCCAAGGACGGTAATGGGTGGGGCGGGGCCGTAGCCCCGCCTTTTTGGACTCACCTGACCTCCTTCCACCCTCTTACCTTTTCCGGCGCCTTGAGTAGAGAGGCGGGATAGGAGGTCTCGTAGATGTACAGGGCCGCGGGGGATGGGGTGGAGAAGACGATCTCAAGGAGGCCATCGCCGTCGTAATCAACGACCTCGGAGGAGGGGAAGCCGTAGGACGTATGGGAGGGGGAGGTATAGGCGAGGTCGGTGAAGTTCTCGTAGACCTCAAAGTGCGCATCCGTGGAGTTGAAGTAGGTTATGAGGACCTTGCCGTTCCCTATGGGGAAGCCCGACCACATGAAGGTGGAGGGGGGTTTGTGGTAGGTGACCAACTTAACCGTGGGGTCGTTGCCGTCGTATATCTCAACGGAATCACCGTAGTAGAGAAGTACCTCGCTTACGCCGTCCCCTGTGATGTCCCCGAAGGCCGCAACGCTGGCAGACGTCGGGCCACCGGTGTAGTCCAGAGTCAGGTTGTCGTATATCTCGTACTCGTACCCGGAGGAGGAGAGGTATATCACCAGGAGCCTGTCCGGCGAGAGGAGGTGATGCTCAACGGGATGGCGGGAGGGGGTACCGTCTATCACGGTTAAGGGGGTGTTGGAGACGCCGTCGTAGACGACGATGGAATCCGCGTAGGAGCGGCTGGAGTCCGCGTAGTATATCACCGCATCCTTGACACCATCGCCGTTCAGGTCCTCGTTCGCGCCAGTGTATCCCAACAGGACGTTGGGATAGGTGCCATGGGCCACCATAGAGACCTGCGATATCAGAAGCAACATCTTTCACCTCCTTACTTTAAGATGACCATCTTTCCAGAAATCATCCCTTCCTCGGTGCGGAGCGTGTAGAAGTATATGCCGGCGGGGAGGTCTAAGGGAATCCTCTCCCTGTTTGCCTTCAGGGTGGCTACGACCCTGCCGGAGACGTCCATGACCTCTAAGGTCGCCCCCAGGAGGCTCCTGTCCAACTCCAAGGTGCCATTCCTAACTACGGCCGGTGGTGAGGAGCGGGTCTCCCTCTCCCTCTCGGAGATGCCAAGGAAGTTGGTTGAGAAGACGTAGAGGTCCAAGGTCCAGGACGGCCCTACGGTCGCAAGGAGAATATCGGCATAACCGTCGCCGTCGTACATGAAGGGCATGGCGTCGGCCGCGGTGGAGAAGGGGTAGGTGGAGGAGGTATATACGAGGTCTGTGGCGTTGCTGTACAGCTCAAAGGAGGCGCTCCCGGAGTTTCGGATGAAGATCAGGACCTTCCCCGGTGTTATGAGCTTCAGCTGCCCCCTGTATGAGGTGATGAGGCCGTAGGGGGAAGCCCCGCTGTACAGGTGGGTTGAATCGTTCAAGTTGTCGTAGACTACGACGTCCCCTTTCCCGTCCCCGTCGGCGTCCCCTACGGGTTGCACCGTGGAGTAGAGGTGGGAGGGGGAGGCGTACTCCTCCGTCGTAAAGCCGGAGTATATCTTGAAGAGGACGCCCCCAGAGGGGTCGGAGTAGGTGACGGCTATGCGTCCGTCGGAGAGGGGGAAGGCGTCCGTAGGGTTGTAGGTGCCGTCGGGGCCGTAGGCACCGAGGAGGACCGCCGAGGCACCGTCGTGTATCTTGATACTATCGGAGGACTGCTCAACGGCGTCAAGGACACCGTCTCCGTTGTAGTCCCACGTCATCCAGACGTACCAGCCTGAAGGTGGGACTATGCTGTCGCCGGGCGTGATCTGTGATAGCAACCACAGCATGACACCGGTATTTTAACATACCGTTAGCCAAATTGCAAACGGGGTCAGATGGGGGTAGAATATCCGGTGTGGAGGGCCTGATAGAGGCACTGGTGAAGGGGTGGAGGGGGTTTAAGGCGGTGGAGGTCCTGCCCGGTAGGTACGTATGGGAGCGGAACCTCACCCTCCACCTCAACGGTCGGTTCGTTATGTACCTGAAGGTCTTTAGGGGCTACTCGTACTACCGCCCTTGGGTGGAGGCCTTTGAGATAGAGGATTGGTTCCATACGGTGGAGGAGGAGAGGGAGCTGTACGCCCTCATCTTTGAGAAGTCCCCTCCCCTATCCCGGATATTCGTGGAGTACTCCTCCGACCCCGAAACCGAAAGGGCCTTACGTCTCGGCGTGCCGCCGGAGTTGAGTCGCCTCGGTTATACCCTCCTGAAGGTGGGCTACCGGAACTTGAGGAACTGGTACTACCCGGAGGGCCTGAAGGAGGGAGGGCCGAAACTCCAAGGGGAGAAGCTGGCAGACAGGTATCCGCCTCGCGACCCGACGGAGGAGCTCCGTAGGTTCGTCCGTACGGCCAACAGGGAGTATCCGGAAGTGGAACGCGCCCTGAAGAGGGTGGAAGAGGTCCTATCCCTGTTCGGAGATACGGAACCCCGTTAGAAGAGGCCCGCTAGATCCTCTACGGTCCGGACGGGTACCGTCTCCATTCCCTCAAACCCCTTTTCGGTTGGGGCGTACAGCCTCTTGAACCCCAACCTGCGGGCCTCCACAACCCGGAGGGGGAGGTCCGGAGGGGACCTGAACTCACCGGATAGGGAGACCTCACCGATGAAGACCCCGGCGTTGTCCAAGAGGAAGTTCCGGAGGGAGGAGAGGAGGGAGGCGATTATGGCCATATCGGCGTAAGGCTCGTCTATCTTCAGGCCGCCGCTGACGTTGAGGTAGACGTCCCTCTTCCCCAGCTTGAAGTTCAACTTCTTCTCTATCAGGGCGAGGGCGATGGCGAGGCGTTTGGGGTCGTAGCCAACGCTGTAGCGGACGGGGACGGGGTAGTAGGAGTAATGCACGAGGGACTGGAGCTCAACCACGAGCCGGACGCTCCCGCGGGCTATTACGCTGTAGGATACCCCGACGCGGGAGGCCTTTCCGGGGGAGGCGAAGAAGAGGGAAGGGTCCCCTATGGCCTCCAAGCCTCTGTCCGTCATCTGGAAGAAGGCCACCTCGTCCGTTGGGCCGAAGCGGTTCTTGTGGGCACGAAGGAGTCTCAAGGGGGAACCCCTCTCCCCCTCAAGGTAGAGGACGACATCCACTATATGTTCCAAGGCCTTCGGGCCGGCTACGCTCCCGCTCTTGGTCACGTGTCCGGCCATGACTACGGCCACGTCCCTACCCTTGGCGAAGCGGAAGAGCCTGTCGGCGCAGAACCTAACCTGCGAGATTGAGCCGGCGGGGGAGTTGAGGGCGTCGGTATAGACGGCCTGTATGGAGTCCAAGATTATTAGGTCAAGCCCCTCCGGTACGGAGTTCAGGAGGGCGTCCAGGTTCTCCCCCTCGGCCACCATAACCTCCCCCGGAATCCCCATCCGGCTCGCCCTGACCTTCACCTGGGCGGCCGACTCCTCCGCCGAAAGGAGGAGTACCCTCTTACCCCTCTCGGTGAGGTTCCCCGCCACCTGGAGGAGGAGGGTAGACTTGCCGACCCCCGGACTTCCGGCCAGGAGGATGACGCTCCCGGAGACTATTCCCCCGCCGAGGACCCTGTCCAAACCCTCTATGCCCGTAGGTAGCCGCGAGAAGGCTCCCTCCCTTACGTCCCCCAACTTGAGGACGGGGACGGTGGCCTTTTCCTTTCCCTTGACCTCCCTCTCCTCCACCAAGGTACCCCACTCACCGCAGTTGGGACATCGGCCGAGGTACTTTATGCTCCTGTACCCGCAGACGGAACAGACGAACACCGCCCTATTCTACCTCCGCAAGGCTCTCCCGTACGAGGACCTTGAGGTATCCGTGTAGGTCAAACACCCCTTCCTTGAGGCGAACGCGGGTGCATTTTCCCTCTCTCATCATCCTTAGGACGTCCAAGACGGTAGGCTCACCCTCAACGTACCTGCACCCCCCGTCACCCTTGACGGCGTACTTGGAGGCCGGCTCGTATATTGAGCCTATCGTACGGCTTGCGAACCGCAGGTCCTCCTCGCTCACCTTTCCCCTTAGGTAGGCCATTATCATATCCACCACCTCCTCCCTCGTGTACCTTGACTGCAGTATCCTCCTCGCTA
This sequence comes from Caldifarciminota bacterium, assembly GCA_015494805.1. GTDB lineage: Bacteria > Hydrothermota > Hydrothermia > LBFQ01 > LBFQ01 > JAADCS01. The sequence continues at coordinate 5,006 of WGAN01000090.1, read as the reverse complement.
AGGCCGTTATTAGGAGGGCCTGGGAGAGGTAGTAGAAGAGGACGAAGGGGTAGAGGTCTATACGGAAGACCTTCTCAAGGTAAAGGATGGCGGCGAGTTTGGGGAGGAAATCCCCAACGACGGCGAAGAGGACGGCGGCCAGTACCCCGGCCCACACGATAGCCCCCGGATAGCCGGAGAGGAGTCCGTACAGGGATATGGAACCGAAGACTAGGGCAACGGTGTTCCAGAAGAGGACGGTCGCAAGGACTCCCGTGCGGTCGTGGAGGAGGTCGTCCAACCTGCCGGCGTTGAAGAAGGGGGCCTTACGGACGTACACCATCTCAAAGGAGGACATCAGGGCGGAGATGAGGAGGGAGAGGAGGAGGGTGAGGGCGTACTTCATTCCCAGCGGGCTATCTCGTCTATGGCCTCGTTGGGGGCGAGGAGAACGAGGGTATCCCCCTCCTCAATCTCTCCGTCGGGGTCCGGTGGTGCGAGGAAGACCTCATTTAGGTCCTTTATATCCGCCCTTTTGTCAAATACGGCCTCCTTCCTGCGTATCCCTATGATCAGGACGTTGTACCTCCGGCGGAGGTCCAGGTCCCTTATCCTCTTACCGACGAAGCTCTTGGGGGCCTTTATCTCAACTATGGCGTGCCTATCGCTTATATTGAACCGCTCGGTTATGGTGGGGTAGGAGATCATATCCGCTACGTGGCGGGCGGACTCCTTCTCCGGCTGTACGACCTTCTGAACACCTATACGGCTCAATATGCGGGCGTGCCTCTCGTCCTCGGCCTTGGCTATTATTTTTTTGACCCCCAGATCCATAAGGGTTATGCACACCAGAACGCTCGCCTCTACGTCGTCCCCTATCGCCACTACTACGGCGTCCATATCCGGTAGGCCCAAGGTCCGGAGGACGGTGTCGTCCGTGGCGTCGGCCACTATGGCCGTATCAGTCTTTCCGACGAACCTTTGGACCAGCTTCTCGTTCTTGTCTATTACGATCACCTCGTGGTCCCTCTCTATGAGGGTTTCGGCGAGGGCGCTGCCGAACCTACCGAGACCTATGACCGCTACCTGCATCAGACAAGCACCTCCTCTTCGGCGTACTTGAAGGGCGATGGTGACGTCCTTATCAGGGAGGCGGCGAAGACGAGGTAGCCGGCCCTCCCTATTATCATAGCCAGCATAACGAGTATTTTACCGAAGACCGTGAAATCGGCGACGAGGCTCACGTTGGCCTTGGTAAGGCTCCCCGTAGACAGGCCCACGGTCCCGAAGGCGGAGACAATCTCAAAGAAGAAGTTGAGAAACCCCGCCCCCTCAACCACGCTCCGCTCACTTACGGATAGGATTAGGGTCCAGAGCCACAGGGCGGCTATGGCCAGGATGAAGGTCTGAAAGGCCTTTACGACCACCTCCTGGGGGAGCGTACGGCGGAGGACGAAGACGTTCTCCCTACCCTGAAGGGTGTTCAGGAGCCATAGGAATATGACGGTGATGGTCACGGTCTTTATGCCTCCGGCCGTACCTCCGGGGCTTCCTCCTACGAACATCAACCCCACCGTCAGGAGCTTGGAGAAGGGGGATAGCTGGGCGTAGTCCACGGTGTTGAAGCCGGCCGTCCTCGGTGTGATGGCGGCGAAGAGGGCCTGCCACCCCTTCCCTATCCCAGGGCCTATGGAAGGCTCAAACAGGAGGAAGAGGAGGAAAGCCCCGCCTATGAGGAGGGCGGTTGAGGTGAATACCAGCCTATCGTGAAGGTCAAACCTCCTAAGGTCTCCCTTAAAGCGGTGGTAGATGTCTCTCCACACCTTGAAACCTATACCTCCGACGACTATAAGGGCCATAATAACGAGGTTGACGATAGGTGAGGTGGCGTAGTCCATCAGGCTGTTGGAGAAGGTGGAGAATCCGGCGTTGTTGAGGGCGCTTACGCTGTGGAAGAGGGCGTGTCCGAGGCCACCCCACACACCATGCCTCCCGGAGAAGGCCAACCATAGGGGGAGGACGGCGATCCCCTCTATAGCCACGGCTGCTATGACGACCTTCTTCGCCATCTCCAGTATGCCAGAGAGGGTGGGGGCGCCGAGACTCATCGCCAGCATCCTCCTGGCCCGAAGGGAACCCTTGGAACCTATGGCGGCGAAGAGGAGGGCGCCCAGGGTCATGTACCCCAGACCCCCGATCTGGATGAGGAGGGCGAGGGCGACTTTCCCCCACACCGTCCATGCCTTAGCCGTGTCCACCACGATGAGACCCGTAACGCACACGGCGGAAGTGGCCGTAAAGAGGGCGTCCAGGAGGGAAATCCCCCCGTTGTGCATAGGGGGAAGGTAGAGGACAAACCCCCCTACGACGGATATGGCGATGTAGCCCAGAAAGAGGGCGGCCGCCGGCGATAAACCTCTCAATTACTTGGGTAGCTCCGACAGGGAATCCACCTCAACCGTACCGGCGACGCGAGCCATGTGTATGGCTATGGCCAAACCTATGGCCACCTCAACGGCGGCTATGATGAGGATCATCAGGACGAGGAAGTGTCCCTGAACCCCCTTGCCGCCGAACATCTCGGAGGCCCCCACTATGGCGAGGTTGGCGGAGTTGAGCATAAGCTCAAGGCTCATCAGTATAACGATGAAGTTCTTCCTAAAGAGAACCCCAAGGAGGCCTATTGAGAAAAGAATGAAGGCCAGGGAGAGTACGAAGACCGGTGTCATCGCTTACCCTCCTTGTAGCGCTTCACTATGTTTATAGCCGCGACGACGCCCACGAGTAGGAGGAAGGAGGATAGCTCAAAGGCGAAGAGGCCGTCCGTGAGCATGAAGTTGCCGAGGTCCCTCGCCGTTACGTAGTAGAGAGAGAAATCGTTGAGGGGATAGACGAAGAGGGCTACCACGCCGACGATGGCGAAGAGGACGACGAGGACCATAGCTATGGCTCCCTTGAGGGAGGCGTCGCGGTCGTTCAAGGGCTTGCGTAGGTGCAGCAGGAGGATGACGAACAGGAAGAAGACGATTATACCTCCAGCATACACCAGGACCTGCAGGAGAGAGAGGATAGGGGACTGCAGGAGCATGTAGATCCCGGCCAGGGAGAGGAAGTTCAACAGGAGGCCGAGGGCGCCGTAGAAGGGGTTGGGGTTAAGCACCACCGTAAAGGCCCCTATTATGGCCAAGATGGCGAAAAACCACATAAGGACTTCCGTCATGGAAGGGTATTCTACCGCAGAAAAGGGACCGGAGAACGCTCTACCTTAAACTACCTTCCGATGAAGTTCCTGACGGCGGGTGTCCCCCTATCTTCCCCCGGCTCCTCAACCGAGGCCGGGCTTAGGAGGGTGGCGGAGTTGGGCCTTGACGGTATGGAGTTGGAGTTCGTCAGGGGGGTCAGGATGAGGGAGGAGAAGGCCAAAAAGGTGCGTAAGTTGGCCGAGGAGTTGGGCCTTACCCTCACCGTCCATGCCCCCTACTGGATAAACCTCTACGCGAGGGAGAGGGAAAAGTTGGAGGCTTCCATAAAGAGGATATACGACTCCGCCCGCATTGGGGCGATGGCGGGGGCGAGGGACATCGTCTTCCACCCAGCCTACTATCTCGGGGACGAACCGAGGAAGGTACACAGACAGGTCGTTTCTATCCTCAAGGACCTGACTGCCCGGCTGAAGGAGGAGGGTATAGAGGTGGTGCTTAGGCCGGAGACGACGGGCAAACCCTCCCAGTACGGCTCCTTGGAGGAGGTTCTGGAGCTTTCGGCGGAGGTGGATGGTGTCCTACCCTGCATAGACTTCGCCCACCTCCACGCGCGGGGCGGTGGCATTCTACTGAAACCGGAGGACGTCGCCCGCGTCTTGGATAAAGTCAGAGAGTACCTCGGGGACGAGGCCCTGAAGAGGCTCCACATCCACATCTCCGGGATCGCGTACGGCAAGAAGGGGGAGAGGCACCACCTCAACCTTGAGGAGTCCGATCTCATCTGGCGGGACATCCTCCGGGTCTTGAAGGAGTACGGGGCGGACGGGACCATCGTATCCGAAAGCCCCAACATAGAGGGGGACGCCCTCCTTATGAAGAGGTACTGGCAGAGTCTGTGATGATACCGAAGGGCGTCAAGAAGAAACTGACCATAGAGGCCTTCAGGGTAGCCAACTACCTCGCAGGCCGGTTGGGGTACGGCAAGGTGTGCGCCCTTACGGGGGCGATCGGTGACCTTCAGATGCGGTTCAGCCGTAGGAGGAGGGAGGTGGTAAAGAAGAACTTCAGGATGATCAGAGGAGACGAAACCGGGTGGGAGAAAACGTTTCGGTACTTCTGGGCTACGGTAGCCGACGCCTTGATGATCCCTTATGTCAGCAGGGAGTGGGTTGAGGGGAAGATTTTGAGGATAGACGGCATAGAGTACGCCGAGGAGTTCAGAGGAAAGGCCCTCATCGTGGTCACGGGACACCTCGGAAACCCGGAGTTCCTCGCCAACATAGCGGGCGTCCTCGGCTTTGAGGGGGTAGCCGTAGCGGAGGTACCCTCCGGTGAGTGGTTCAGGGAGTTTCTGAAGATAAGGGAGAGGTTCGGCCTAAAGATAGTCCCGGTGAGGGGGGCCTATCCGAAGTTAGTTGAGGCTATAAGGGCGAAGAAGTTCGTCTATCTCGTCTCCGATCGCAACGTATCGCGGGAGAAGGGCCGTATCATAAAACTGGGATGCGGCTACAGGAACGTACCCACCGGGTTCGCCCGCCTTTCCCTGGAGACGGGTACCCCCGTCGTCTTCGCCTACGGCGTCCCGGTGGGAACCTGCGAGGGTGGTAAGTACTACGCCGAGGTAAGCCCCCCCTACCTGCCAAGGAGTGTAGAGGACGCCCTCAACTGGTTCGCCGGCCACCTCTACAGGGCGGTGTATCGCTGGACAGACCGGTGGTTCGTCTTCTGGGACGAGTGGCTCAACGCCCCACCTTCCGGACGGTAGTCCCCCGGTAGTAAAACTTCAGTATCTTCCGGTAATCCCACCCCTTCTTCGCCTTGAGG